>CAISYZ010000048.1 GCA_903889895.1 uncultured Verrucomicrobia subdivision 3 bacterium
CTCCCCCTCCTGCTGCTTCTACCTCGAAGCGGAATCAACAGCTTGACGAAACCCTGAAAAAACAGTCTTCTTTGCCCGGAAGGTGCAGCACTTTTCGAGCGCCGCCCGCCGCACTTTTCAACCGCCGTTTACACTTTCAAGTTATGGTTCAACCCTTGAAAGGTTTGTGCGTAACCTTGCAAGTCTTGTTCGTAACCTTGCAAGTTTGCTTCGTGGACTTGCAAGTTTGCTTCGTGGACTTGCAAGTTCTCGGCCAACCCTTGCAAGTTTGCTTCGGGGACTGATAAGTTTTCAACCCGCCCGCAAAAGGATGCGTCAGGCCAGGAACGGCTTTGGCGGGGAGCGGGGTGGTTAACCCGCGGCAGGGCACGGTTCCGCCGGCAGATTTGCCGGGTATCTGCCCAAAAGGCAAGATAAGATTGGTAAAAGACAATAAATGTGTGGTAAAACACAACTAATCAATAATATTTTCATTTTGTTACCAATAACCAAAGTTCTGGAATGAAATACCTGGATGAAACGCCGTTGCTCTATATGGATTCCGGCCTGTTCATGGATGATGATTCCGGACCTGCAACCAAAAGGAATAAAATGGCAAAAGTAGTGGTTGGAATTAGCGGCCTGTCAGACCTCAATGTCATCAAACGGGCCAATGAACTGAAAGCCGGCATGACCGGCAATGTCAACATCACGACGCCCGACCCCACGGTCATTGCGTATGGGCTGCTCATCACCAATGCTGAGCAGTTAATCACCACGGCCAACACTTCCGCCGAGAAGGCCAAGCAGGATACGGCGGCAAAGGATGCCGCCATTCAGGCCATCGTTGATGCCTCCAATCTCTGGGGCGCGCAGGTGCAAAAGGAAAGCAAGGGCGACCCCACCATCATCAACAGCACGAACATGGGCGTGAAAGGCCCTTACACCCCCGTCGGCCCGATGCCGCAGGTGGGCAATCTCTCGCTCTCGGTGGGCGATAATCCGGGCGAACTGGATGCGCAGTGGGACCCGGTCTATGGCCGGCAGACGTATCAGGTTGAATGGTGCGTGGACCCGGTGTCGGCCACGGGCTGGAAAGACATTACGCCGACCAAGAAAAGTCAGACGACCATCCCCGGTTTGACGAGCGGCAGCAAAGTCTGGGTGCGCGTGCGGGCGGTGGGCGCGGAAGACGCCGGCCCCTGGAGCAGCGAAATCTCGAAGTTTGTGCCGTAAAGGGTAGGGCGACGCTGCCGCGTCGCCAGTTTCCTGCTTTTAGCCGGCGGAGCGGCAGCTCCGCCCTACCAATATCCATATATGGCTTACGATCCGAATTTTCCCCCGAACCATCAGGCGCTGGCCTCCGCGCCCTGGCGCGACCAGTTCAACAGCTTGAAAGCGCTCAGTGATGCGCAGGCGGCGCAGATTGTGGTATTGCAGAATCAACTCGCCACGCAGCAAGCGCGGTGGGACGCCCTGGACAATCAACTCTCCACGATGAGTCCGCTCAACATCTCCGACGCGGATCCCCTGACGCAGGCCGAGGTGCAGTCCATCGGCGCGCAGTCGGACCTGTTCCTGCAGGCGCTGAAGGGAGCGTAAGGCGGTCGGGCTGGAACGGTTCGCCACCATGGCGGGCAGCGCGAATTTGCTTTTGGCGCAAAGCCGGTTACTTTGTCCGCGCTTATGGCCGCTGAAAACATTGTCACCATCCGCAACCTGACGAAGCTCTACCGGCAGGGCGAGATTGATGTGACCGCGCTGAACAACGTCTCGCTGGACATCGCGGCGGCGGAATTTCTGGCGCTCATGGGGCCGTCCGGCTCCGGCAAATCCACGTTGCTGCACATCATTGCCGGCGTGGACCGCCCCACCAGCGGCGAGTGCCGCGTGCAGGACGTGGACGTGACGCGCCTCAACGAATCGCAGCTCGCCGACTGGCGCAATCAGAACGTCGGCTTCATCTTCCAGACGTTCAATCTCATCCCCGTGCTCACGGCCGCGGAAAATGTGGAGCTGCCGCTGTTGCTGACGCAGTTGAACCGCAGCCAGCGGCGCAAGCAGGTCGCGACGGCGCTGGAACTGGTGGGCTTGAGCGACCGCGCGCACCATTTGCCGCGGCAATTGTCCGGCGGCCAGGAGCAGCGCGTGGCCATCGCGCGCGCGCTCGTGACGGACCCGAAGCTCATCGTCGCCGACGAGCCGACGGGCAATCTGGATTCGCACAGCGCGCAGGAAGTTTTGGGCGTGCTGCAATCGCTGCGGCAGGACGCCGGCAAAACCATCATCATGGTCACGCACGATCCCAAGGCGGCGGCGTTCGGCACGCGGCAGATTCATTTGGAAAAAGGCGAGCTGTCGTGATTTCCAATTTGCAATCGCCAATTGCCAATTGCCAATTTTTACTCACCAAATCAAACGAACCATGACAGCCGAGGAGATGAAATTACGGACCAAGCAGTTTGCGCTGCGGATTATGAAGCTGGCGGATTCGTTGCCGCGCACGGCGTCGGGTCGCGCGCTGGCGGGACAGATTGTGCGGTCGGGGACTTCCGTCGCGGCCAATTATCGCGCGGCGGGCAAGGGACGTTCGAAAGCGGAGTTCATCGCCAAGCTGGGTATCGCCGAGGAAGAAGCGGACGAAACGCAATTCTGGCTGGAGCTGATTATCGAGTCGGGCATCGTGCCCGCCACGCGACTGGAACCGCTGCTGCAAGAAGCGCGCGAGTTGACGGCGATCATCGCCGCCTCCCGCATATCGGCGTCCAAACGTAAATAAATTGGCGATTGGCCATGGCAAATTGGAAATGACAATTAGCACTTTCATCATCAAGAACGCCCTGCGCAACAAGCGCCGCGCTTTTCTGTCCGTGTCGAGCGTGGCGGCGAGTTTGTTTTTGCTGGTGACGTTGCAGGTGGCGCTGCGCGAGTTGACGCAGCCGCCGGAAAGCTCCGGCGCGGAACTGCGCGTGGCCGTGCGCAACAAGATTTCCCTGACGAATCCGCTGCCGGCGCGGCAGCGCGGCATCATCGAAAAGATTCCCGGCGTCGAGGGCGTCACGCCGTTCACCTGGTTCGGCGGCAAATACAAAGGCGAAGAGGGCATGAGCTTCGCTCAGTTCGCCGTGGATCCGAAGGCGCTCGGCACGGTGTTCTCCGACGCGAAGATGGACGCCGCCGGCTACAAGAATTTTAACGAGCAAAAGGATTCCTGCGTGCTCGGCAAAATCACCGCTGAGAAATACGGCTTGAAAGTCGGTGACCGCTTCGTGCTGGACAGCACGGTGTATCCCGGCTCGCTGACTTTTCGCGTGGCGGGGATTTATTCCGGCACGCCGGACGACCGCAACATGCTGTTCCGGCAGGATTATCTGGACGATTCACTCGGCGTGCCGGGGCAGGTCGGCATGTGGTGGCTCAAGGTGAAATCCGCCGACGACATGCCGCGCGTCACCGCCGCCGTGAATCAGGCGTTTGAAAACACTTCCGCCGAGGTGCGCGCCGAGAGCGAGCGCGCGTTCCAACTCGGCTTCCTCGCGATGCTCGGCAACATCAAGGCGCTCGTCGCGTCCATCAGCACGGTGGTGGTGTTCACGCTCGTGCTGGTCACGGCGAGCACGATGAGCATGGCCGTGCGCGAACGGTTTCGCGAGTTGGCCATTTTGAAAGCGCTCGGCTTCCGGCGGCGGGAATTGTTCGCCTTCATCCTCGCGGAAAGTTTCGGGCTGTCGGTCGTCGGCGCGGCCATTGGCATCGGCGTGGCGTATTGCGCCTACACGTTTGGCGACATCGGCAAAATGACGCACGGCATTTTTGTGACGTTCGAGGTGACGCCGCGCATCATCGGCTTTTCCGCGCTGGTGGCGGCACTGCTGGGCATCGTTTCGGCCATCGCGCCGTCGCTGGCTGTCGCGCGCATGAGCGTGGTGAACGGCCTGAAAACCCTGGATTGAATCATGGATAACAGCACTGCCATGGGAAGTTATGTGACCGGCACCGTCGAAATGCTGGTGCTGGCGCTGGTCGGTTGGCTGGCGTATATCGCCGTCACTTCGCCCATCGCGGCGCATTACAATATGCGCAATGTCTTCGTGCGCTGGCGCGCAACGCTGGCGACCATTCTGGGCATCGCGCTGGTTGTGGCGGTGTTCGTGCTCGTGCAGGCGCTGGCCACCGGCCTGGAAAAATCTGCGAGCAACACCGGCGACTCGCGCAACGTGATGATTGTCCGCAAAGGTTCCACCGCCGAGTCGAGCAGCCAGGTTTCGCTCCAGCAATTTCAGACGATTCGTTATTGGCCACAAATCGCGCATGACGAAAACAATCAGCCGCTCGTTTCCGCCGATGTCGTCACGCTCATCAGCCAACCGCGCATTGACGGCAAAGGCGAGGCGAATGTCTCCGTCCGCGGCCTCACGCCGATGGGACGGTTTTTGCGCCCGCAGGTGAAGCTGCTTTCCGGTCGCTGGTTTGTTCCCGGCAAGCGCGAAGTCGTGGTGAGTTCAAAAATGGCGCAGCGGTTTTCCGGTTTCAAAGCCGGCGACAAATTCAAGACGGCGGGAAACTGGCTGACCGTCGTCGGCGAGTTTGACGGCGGCAACAGCGCATTTGATTCCGAAGTGTGGATGGACGCCGACGAGGCGCGCTCGATTTACGACCGGCAAAGTTATTCCAGCCTGCTGGTGCGCTCGGTGAGTCCGCAAGCCAGGCAGGAAATCTCCGCGCGCATCGAAGCCGACAAACGCCTGCCGCTGCGCGCGGATTCCGAGGTGGAGTATTACGCCAAGCAGACCGCCACGGCGATGCCCATCAAAATCCTCGGCAACTTTCTCGCCACCGCCATGTCCATCGGCGCGATTTTTGCCGCGATGAATACGATGTATGCCAGCGTCGGTTCGCGCACGCGCGAGATTGGCACGCTGCGGGTTTTGGGTTTTCGCCGCCGGACGATTCTCGCGAGCTTCATCCTCGAAGGCGCGCTGCTGGCGGCGATCGGCGGCGTCATCGGCTGTCTGCTGGCGCTGCCGTTGCACGGCGTTTCCACCGGCACGATGAGTTTCAACACATTTAGCGAAACCGTGTTTCAATTCCGCATCACGCCGTGGCTGGCGGCCAAGGGAATTATTTTTGCCATCGTCGTCGGCGTCATCGGCAGTTTGCTGCCGGCCATCCGTGCCGCGCGTCTGCCGGTCATCGCGGCGCTGAAGTCGGTGTGAATTTTATCGAGCTTCGAAAATAAAATCGCCATGGCGTTCGATTATTCCTTGTGCGCCACGGAATTTAAACCCAAAGGTGGGAACATAGTCGGTGCGATTTGTGCAAATCACCCAGATTCCATAATAAGGCGCGTCGTAGGTTCCAGTGCGATGACCAGCGGATAAAATGACCTGAAAGATGGGAACCCCATTTTGATCTTTAGTTTTTCCCAGAAACATCGGCTGGAGCAATTCAATTAGTTGAGGTCACTACTGTCCGGTTAAGGTTTTGCTGACAACGATTTCATTTCGGTAAAATCTGGCTATTCTCGCTGTCCGGTCATTTTTCGATTTCAATTCTGCGACGCTTCCTTGAGGGTGGTTCCCCGCATTCCTGCGGTATTCAC
>CAISYZ010000049.1 GCA_903889895.1 uncultured Verrucomicrobia subdivision 3 bacterium
ACCACGGGAAGCTTAAGCAAAAGCGTATCCAGATCGGAACCGCCCTCGGCGGCGGCGTTGTGCAGCACGCCGACCATGGCGAACACCAGCGCCACCGTGGCGATGGCGGCATAGCTGGCCCCCAGTGGTTTCAGCAAGAGCGCATTGACTGCCCCGAAAAACAGGAGCGTCACCACGATGTGCCACAACCGGACCAGCGCCGGCACATACACCTTGCGGATGGAAAAGAAATAGAGGCTGCCAAACGGGGCGGCACAGGTGTCGATGACCAGACGCTCGCGCATCAACCGCAGATATACGCGCTGCTCGGACAGCAACCCGCCCTCGGCAAATTTCACCCGCGAGATCTCCAGGCCGGGAATTTTCCGGGCCGCCATCTGCTGCTCGACGTTGGCATAGAATTCCTGCGAGGAGCAGGTAAACCCATCCGCATATGACAACTCGGGTTTATTGAGAATTTCACCGCGATTGTTCTTGAACGTGAAGATGAAGTCGATCAGCCACCGCATGGTCTGGCGAAATATTTCGCTCTTTTTTTGCTTGTCGTTTGCAGCAGGCATGATTAGTTGTTGCCATTCAGAAAGCCCGTTGTCGAGCGCAATGTTTAATACTGATTGGGATGCGGGATTTGGTTCCCCTCGGTAAATATTTCGTTGATGCCAGCATGGGTTATATCCGGGTTTGAAACGAAAGGTTATTAAATATGGCGACACCAGTTTCCCCGACTCCTTCGGAAGACCGCACGCAGTATTGGCGGCGGGTTCTGCGCCCCCTGTTCTGGTGGTTGCTGCTGGTGCTGGTGCTTTTCGGCATCCACACACACCAGCGGCTGATGGAAAAAACCCGGCTAAATTTCACCGCCACGCTGGCCGGACACATGCCCTTCCCGGAAGACGTGGCCACCTTTGACGGCCAGCCCGCATTCAGCGGCCAGAATATTCCACTGGGCAACCATCAGTTCACGGTCACGCAGCCCAAGGGCGAAACCTTTTCGACCAATCTGTTCGTCTGGTATGGGGCACACAACTTCGGCACCATTGATTTGAAGCGGACGATGGGAATCTTGACGGTAACCGCCAATCCGCCGGCTGACTATCTGGTCATTCGCGGGCCGGAATGGTCGGTGACATTGACCAACAGCGCCGGACTGACCCGGACGGTTCCGACAGATGTGTATGGCATCGAAGTCCGGTATCCTCACTGGCAGAAAAATTATACCGCCGGCGTCTATGCCAACCAGACAGCCTTCTGCACCATCGCCCCGCATTTCGGCGGACTGCAATTGGGCTGCAACCAGGCGGACGCCACGTTTCAAATGCAGGACGCAGACGGCCAGTGGGTTGCCAACGGAAACTTGCCTGCCACGGTGGATGGGTTGCCGGCGGGTGTTTACCGGCTGACCGCCACTCATCATGGCCATCAGCGCACGGATGCGCTGACGGTAAGGCCGGACACAAACACCAGCGCCCAATTGGATTTTCATTATGGCAAGGCGGTGTTTGCCACGACGCCGTCCGGGGCGTCCGTCACCACGACGGATGACGGACGCAGCTGGGGCGAAACCCCGCTCACGCTGTCTGAACTGCTGCCCGGCAACTGGAACTTCACCCTGCAACGGTCCGGCTACCAGTCGGTGCAACTGTCGGTCAACGTCGAGGCCGATCAGGACAGTTTTGTCACCACCAACCTGGTCAGCCAAAATTATCTGCACGCCATGACGACTACCCGGCAATTCATGGCCGCTGCAGATTACAACCGCGCCTTGCAGTCGGCGAATGAAGCCCTTGATGCCCGCGCCGGCGATGCCGACGCCCTGGCGCTGCAACGCGAGGCCACCGGACTGGGACTGATTCAACACGCCAAAATCCTTGGGCAGCAGGGCGACTACATCGGTGGCGGCAAAGAACTCAAACAGGCGCTCCAATCATTGCCGGACAATGCGGAAGCGATGCAACTGGTCTCGGACTTCAAACAG
Source organism: uncultured Verrucomicrobia subdivision 3 bacterium (assembly GCA_903889895.1). Taxonomy (GTDB): domain Bacteria; phylum Verrucomicrobiota; class Verrucomicrobiia; order Limisphaerales; family UBA11358; genus UBA11358. Next base: position 1,976 of record CAISYZ010000049.1, read on the forward strand.
CATGTGCCGGAACAGGTCGAACGGATGCGGGTGGAACGCCTGGCCCGGCCGAAGAAAGTTTTTGATGACACCATGGCGAGCATATCCGCAGCGTCCGCGTTTGAAAGCCATGAACTGACGACCGGCAAATCCGCCGCAGATGCGCAGTTGCTCATCGAGATGCAGCTTAAAACCGAGCAGCCCTATTTCAAGGTGCTTCGTTCTGAGCTGGCAAATGAAATTTTCAA
>CAISYZ010000050.1 GCA_903889895.1 uncultured Verrucomicrobia subdivision 3 bacterium
GAATTTTCCACGGTCGAGGGTCAGTTTTGCGGACACGGCCGGACGTGGCTGCGGGATGGAACACTGATTACCGAGGACTTTACCGTGTTCAATCGGAAGGTCACGCCCGCGCAGTATCGCCGGGCGGCGGCCACCGATGCGCGCCTGCCCAAGCTGCGCGGTCGCATTGGAAAACCACCGGTGCATAGTCCGGCCATAGAACAGCACAGCTATCGCGTCTTTGTTGGCTGGATGTTGAAGAAACGCAATTGCATTGAGGCGCGAAATTGGCTGAAAGCGGCTGATAAAAAGAAGCGCACACTCGGCCGGTTCAAACGTGCCAGCGCAGCCACAAAATTTGTGGAGGAACTATATCAGGCCGGAGCGGTCCAAGTCATCGCGCCGGAAATTTATCACAACAAACGCGGTGATGAGTTTGCCGACTGCCTGCTCGTGCAGCTCCCCAAAATACCTAGTCAACGCCACGCCATTCGCGCGGTCTGTGATCGTTTTCTGAAAGGCGGGCTGGGGGCGATCCAGCCGGATCGAGATTGGGGTGAAGCTTACCTTTACGTTTCACTGGCGTGAGCTAACGAATGATCAGACAATCGCGCGTTGCATCCACCGTCAGCCAGCCGCCAGCCGGCTGGCCGGCCAGCAACCGTTCCGTGACGGCATCGCCCGCCAGTTTTTCCACCGCATCCCGCATCGGCCGTGCACCGAGTTTCGGATGAAAACCTTTCCGCACGAGGAACGGCAGCACGGTCTTGTCCAGTTCAAGCCGGTGTCCGCGTGACGCGAGGAACTCCATCTCGCGGGACAAAAACTTTTCGGCAATCTCCAACTGGTGTTCATAGCTCAGGCGGTTGAACACGAGCTTCTCGTTGATGCGCGCAAAAATTTCCGGGCGCAAGGCTTGTTGTGCGCGCGAGAGGACATGGCGTTCCAGCGTCGCATCATTGGAATGTTGCAGGCCCATCAGTTCCGCCGAGCCGATGTTTGACGTCATCCAAACATAGAAGCCGCTGAAGTCCAAAGTTTGCCCGGTCGCCACGGTGATGCGCGCGGCGTCCAGCAGTTGCAATAAAATATCCAGCACGCGCGGGTGCGCCTTTTCTGCCTCGTCAAACAGCAGTGAGCCTTCCGCCGCGCGTTCGCGCATCGCCCCCAGATAGCCTGTCTCGCCGAGCTTCGCGCCCAGCAACAGGCCGAGCGATTCCTGCGTTTGAAATTCCGACATGTCGAACCGGAATAATTTCTTCGCGCCGAAAATCTGGTTTGTCAACACGACCACGGTTTCCGTTTTTCCCACGCCCGTCGGGCCGAGCAGCAAAAAACTTCCGCGCGGACGACCGGGCTTGGTGAGGTTCAATTCGCCGCGTTTCACCGTCGCAATGATGCGGGGCAAAACTTGCGGCTGGCCGCGGATTTCGCGCGGCAGCAGCGAGTCCAATTCGTTTAGCTGCGTGAGCTTGTTTTCATTTGAGGCAGTATTCATGGGCCTTTTATCTACCAGAAAGGCAGTTTCATTTTGTGTATCACATACACCTTCGCTTTCGGCATTGCTGATAAATTTGTTCGCATGATTCA
>CAISYZ010000051.1 GCA_903889895.1 uncultured Verrucomicrobia subdivision 3 bacterium
CGCAAATTTTACAGATTTTGAGCGTGAATGTTTTTGAGCAACTGCCTCTGGCTGAACTCGTTGCCGAAAGCGCATCGCAAAATGATACCCTTGATTCGCATAACCAGTTGGTTTTCAAAATGCTTTAACCGGATGACAGTGTATTAAGCCATACAATTTAGCCACCGCCAACGCGCGGTGTGGATCGCTTCAGCGGAACATCAAGCATCAACCGCCGTTGACTCCGGCGGCTTACATTCGATCCCCGATTGCGGTTAATCTGTGGCGTCATCTAACGAGGTTAGCGCACACAGATCTTTGAGTAAAAATTGTAAAGCTTATCCGCACACCGTATGGCTCTGCCGCCTTTGGCAATCAGAAGCGCAATTACAGCATCGTGGTTTTTATCCGGAATCCGCTCGTCTCCAATAAGGGCTAGGTCGAGCGGGGTCGCCCCGCCAATATCCGGCACATCACATTGATGTCTGCGCCGTGGGCAATCAACATTGCAGCGACCTCTGGGCGACCATTCACAGCGGCTAGATGCAGCGGTGTTTGGCCCAATCCGTTTCGCGGGTTTATTTGTGCACCCTTGGAAATAAGAAATTCCGCCACTTGTCTGGTCTTTGCGAGATGAAGTGGTGTGTCGGCGACATTGTTGGTGGTGTTGATATTCACTCCCCGCACGATGAAGTGGTTTATGGAATGTAAGCTTCCCTTTCTGGCGGCATCAAAAATGTCACGCGGTCGGGTCGCTAAACACATTGCCATCACCATCACAATGCTGACCGCAGCGATTATGAGTCCAGCCGCCCCAAGATTTAATTTCTTTTTTAACGTTTGATTCATCATCGAGTGAACCATCCAGTTTTCATCGTCCGTTCGGGCTTTGGGGATAGCACCAGAGTTCATTGGCGGTGGGTTCGACGGCTTTTTGCGCCCAACTGGCGAGCGGCATCAGCCGAGCCGAGCCGTCAAAGGCCCCGGAAACGAAAGTCTGGTTGTGCCGGGCATCTTTTATTTCATCAGGAGTAGCTGAACCGTCGTTGTAGTAAAGCAAATTTTCAATGGCGGTGTTGTTGGCGCATTCCCAAAACGCCACCCCGCCGGGGGAAATCTGCCCCAGTTTCACCAGCGGATAGTTGGGATAGAGGTTTGCGGAGGCGCGGTAGTAGCCGCAGGCGGCACCATTCATCAGGTAGCTGGAACTCTGCTGCATGCGTGTTTTGAACAGGGCGTTGTTGGTGTCTTCGAGCGGGCAGAAATACGTCCGTGTATTTTTCAGCACCAGCCAGAAGCTACCGGTATGCACATCCGTTTGTGCTGGGGTCAGGGGATAACTGGCATTGGCCGGGAGTTGATACACCCAGCCCTGATCTGAATGGGTCACGCCCAATGGATCATCCCAGTTGGCCCAGGGTAGAATGTCGTTGTTATCCCCAGCCACGATGTGCATGGCGAGGCCGAACTGCTTGAGATTGTTCAAATCTACCACCTGATAAGACTTTTGCTTGGCGCTGGACAAGGCCGGGAGCAGCATGGCGGCAAGGATCCCGATGATGGCTATGACGACCAGCAGTTCAACCAAAGTAAACGCGTCCCGGTTGTCGCTTCGCAAGTTCATTGGACAATTTCCTGCACTGCAATCTGATCGGTTTTCTATCAATGGGCCTCTGCCTTCTAATCTAATCTTGCTGGTCAGAATGCGGGGTTCCAGTTTCCAGCAAAGGAACCAAGAGTATAGAATAAAATCACCACCATGGCTTGGCTGGAATTGACAGTTAAACTGTAAATTCGATACAAAAAATCCCCCCCCCCCCCCCCCCGAAAAGTTCGCGTATTTAGTAACTGTGAATCGTCATGACTCCTAGAACAATGAAAAATGGGTTTTCAGGCAGAGGCTTGAATATATGATTCAGCGCGTCTAACCCAAAAAGCGGAAGGATGTGGCCGGTCAAACCTTGGCAAATTTTTTCCGCCGATATTCCGAAGGTCGCCAGCCGATCCATTTGGTAAATGCGTTAGAAAATACGAACGGGTTTTGGTAGCCAATCGCTTGAGAAATGGATTCAATGGTATGCTCGCTGGTGGCGAGCAACTCCGCCGCACGCTGCATCCTGAGGTATGTCACCTGGCGCATCGGGCTGCGCCCCAACTGGCGTTGGCATAGTCGGCGCAAATGTTCATTGCTGTAACCCGCCTTGCCCGCCAACCGCGGGAGCGACCATTCGTCCGCAAGATTAGCCGCGACCATCTCCCATAACAACTTGAGATGGTCGGGTTGGTCAGTTGGTTGTGTAAACCGCAAAACATAAGAGTGAACCAAATCCGTCCACGCTTGAATCAAGCTCGGTTGGGCCGGCCCGTTGCATTCATAAATCAAGCCGAGAATCGCCGACCGGAGTGGCAAGGGATCATAGCGCGCCATAACGGGCGTGGTGATGTTGGCAATCGGACGTTGATTCGTGGGCCGTTGATAGCAGACCCAGCAAAATTCCCAGTGGGCTTTGGGTGCTACTTCGAAAGCGTTCAGCGTGTGAGCGGGCAATAGACACGCATAACCTTCCCGGCATATCCGCCAGCGGCCGTCAATCAGCACTCGTCCCTGTCCGCCAATGCAGGCAAGAAAATAAGCCGTGGTCTGCTTCGTCCGAACAATCCGCATGGGCGCATTAGTTTCCTCAATTCCGAGATGAATCATCTGATATTGATGCAAGGTCGGACAAATAGGAAAGCCTTCCAGCCAGGACCGGGTTTCAATGTTGGCAGCTTGAACTCCCCGCAAGTGGGTGCGCGAACCCAAGGTCGTGACATCCATCAATTCAATTTCATTTTCGCTCATGCAAGAATATGTGAAAGGTAGTGACCGCCTCGTTATTTGCCAGATAAATATGATGGTCGGAACAATTTGAGATTTCAAGGAGTTCTGCCGTCAAAAGTTATTGAATTGATCACTGCGGAAACGCGAAGCTATTCAATCGCCCGGATGCTCGATGACCAAACCCGCACCGGTGTCATCAAGCCCTTGCGCCAGTTGACAAGGTCTGGCGGCTCACGATCACCAATCTTACATTCTATTTCTTGCAATCTCAACCTCGGCCAGCGGGTCACGAATCTGGTTTTGAAACTTTTGGCTCGAACCAATCGGTTTGAGTCCGAATGGAATTCGGCTCCGAGCGGATGGTTTTTAAAGTGAGCTTACGGACGCCTGCAATGGACAGTTCCACAGACTTCAGTTGACTTGATTTATTCAATGTGCCGCTGCGCCAGAGTTCCCGTCCATCGCCGTAAATCAGGAATTCTGCGGTGGCATTTTCATCCGAGTGGTCATCCACGCCGACCCCGACCTTGAATGTGGAATAAAGTCCTTTCAAATCGAATTCGACTTCGGAATTGACGAAAGCGCTTAATCCTTGATCGCAATGCGTTCCTGCCACCGACAGCGGGGCGCGCGTCAGCAGGCCATCGATTTCATAGCCGTCCCACTGTCCCGTGGAACGCGTCGGCGTCAGCTCGGTCAGCAAAAGTTTGTCCGGCACCAACCCGGCGAGACTGAATTGGATTTGTGCACTCCGCGAACTTTCCTGCCCATCTTCCCAAACAGATTTCACTTCAGCGGTATAAGGCGCTTGCGCAGTCAGACCCCGGATCGGGAATTTCGCCACTGGCGTGCAGCCCAGCAATTGGCCGTTGAGATAAACCTGATACCCTGCATTCAAATAATACTGTTCCTGCCAGCTCAAATTCACCGCGTCGAGACCGACGCGCTGTGCCGCTAGTTGCGCCGGGGCACTGGGCGGGAAATGATAAAGTTCGCTGTCGGTAAACTGGATTTTCCAATCAACATCCCGTGTTTCGGGCGAGGTGAATTCCACCGTAGCCCAACCCTGATGATTTGAAATTTTTACCGGCAAATGACGCCAGCCGGCGCGAGCCGTGGCGCTTTTCACCACATAATTTGTTCCGCGCGGGAAGACGAAAGTTAATTGGTAAGGATCGTTTTTAACCAGCCGACTGGCGCCTTTGAACGAATCGCCGGTCGCACTTCGGTTCAATGAAATAAGATCTACCGGTCCCTGTGTGATATGGCGGCTGGTGGAGATGAGCTGGATCTGGTTGGAAGCTGGCAGCAGCGTCAGCACGCGGCAACTCGTGGGTGAAGTTGGCACGGCCATTCCGTTTGCCCATTCGCCGAGATACTCCTTGTTCCAGAAATCATAGACGTGAACCATCTGGTTCGTCGGCAGGCCCAGTTCCTTCCAATTGAGATAAACTTGGTCAGCCTTTTCCGGGTCGAAGTTGAACACTCCCACCACATCGTAACGGCGATCGAGATGATTTACCTTCAAATCCCAGATGCGTTTATAACGTTCAGTCGGGAACAGGTCTAGTGGACGTATGTTGGTGGCGGGATAAATGCGCCGCAGCAGTTCCACCCGGTCTTCGCCCAAATCCATTAACCGGTCGCTCGACATCAGGGCTTGGCCGGTGAGTCCGGCAAGCGTGGCCCATGCGCGAGCCTGTTCGAGCGGGAGCGGTGACCGCACCAGCACGACATCCGGATCACAATACCAGACGATGTTATGCAGATAATAATATTGCAGGGTCGGCCGCAGCGCGACTTGGAATCCGCCCCAGCCCAGCACGATGTCGCCGCCGGTGCGCGAGCCGTTCATGATGCCCGCGCCTTCCAGCGGAATGCCCCAGCAGCCGAGTAAATAACGATCCGGTCCGATTGCGTCGCGAATGGTCTGAATCGTCTGACGATACAATCCTGCGGCGTCGTCCGAAGGAAATTTCATGCACGCTCTGGTTTTACTGTATTCGTCCACGACGATGGGCTGGCCGTCAATTTTGAAATAGTCAAAGCCCCAGCCGGACAAGCGCTGGAACAGGTGTCGTAAGTATTCGTGCGCCGCTGGATTGGAGGGATCAACGAGGAATCGCCCTTCCCAAGTGTCGGAAGCGGTCGAGCCATCAGGTTTGAGCAGGAACACCCCGGGATTGGCCTTCACGACCTCGTCGCTGTTCTGGCCGTGTGGTGCGATCCAAAGTCCCGGCGTCAGGCCGAGTGATTTGATCTGTTTGGCCACGTCAGCCATACCTTTAGGGAAATGTTCCAGATTCACAGCTTCCCAGTTACGGGTGCTGCCTTTCGCTCCGGTTCCCTGCCAGCCGTCGTCAATCTGCACATATTGCGCGCCAAAATCCTTCAGGTTGGCGGCGATCCATTTTGCGTTTTCTTGCACCTCGGCGGCAGTAACTCGATTGTAATAGTAATACCAAGTGCACCAACCGGATGGCGGCTGTGGAAACTGCAATTTATCTAGCGGTTGGTAGAACTTTACCCCCAGCCCATCCCGATAATAATTGGTTTTGACTATTCCGTCCTTTAGCACCACTTCGTCTTTGACAGGATCAAAAACACCATCAGCCAGCGGCGTCTGGACATCGCCCAACGTCATTACAAACAAATCGGGGTTGGCCCCGTCCTGAATGCGGCACGGGATGGGATGGGGCCAGGCCGGAACGTCCGCCGCCTTTTGGGCGAAGTTTTTTTCACCGGGAGAAGTGGCGACCAATAATGCAAGGGCGAGAGATTTGTTCATGCTAAAATGTTTAATGGGGCTCATGATATAGGCAAATGCCTGATAAAAACAACTGGTCGGGGTGAAATTCGATAGGTGGTTGTGCATTTGATTTATGGGCGTTAGCATCACCTCCGACTAATCTAATCATACAACGTGAAGCGCGCCGGCGTCGTTCGTTTTATTTTCATGAAACTTGACAACGGCTAAATCAAGCGCCGTTCGCCGCTTAAGTAAAAAGCAAAAACATAAAAATTATGCGCTACGATCGCATCAGGCTAAAATTATTTGTTGAAAACCGCCGGCGGCTGGCCGGTTTGTTGCCGGCGAATGCGTTGGTGGTGGTCAATGCCAATGACATTTGTCCCACCAATGCCGACGGTTCGCAGACCACCATCCCCAATTCCGACCTGTTTTACCTGACGGGAGTTGAGCAAGAACAATCCATACTGATAGTTTATCCGGATTCCGACGACAAAAAACATCGCGAACTTCTCTTTTTACGCGAACCTACTTCTGACAATGAGTTGTGGGAAGGCCACAAGCTTACCAAGCAGGAAGCGCGTGAACTCACAGGCATAGAAAACATTCACTGGATTTCCGAGTTTCCGCGCCTGTTCCACCGGTTGATGTGCGAGTGCGATTCGGTCTTCCTTAACACCAACGAACACAAGCGCGCGATCATTGATGTGGAAAGCCGGGAAGCGCGATTTGTAATTGAAACCATCCGCAAGTATCCGGTTCATGATTATCGTCGGCTTGCACCATTGATGCACTGTTTGCGCGCGGTAAAAAGCGAAACCGAAATCAGCCTGATCCAAAAAGCCTGCGACCTTACCAATCAGGGCTTTAAGCGGGTGCTGAATTTCGTGCAGCCCGGCGTTAAAGAATATGAGGTGGAAGCAGAATTGTCTCACGAATTCATCCGGTGCGGCGGTCGTTTTGCGTATGCGCCAATTATTGCCAGCGGCGTCAACGCCTGTTGCCTGCATTACCTCACTAACAATCAAGTCTGTCGCCAGGGTGATTTGTTGCTGCTTGATGTGGCGGCCAGCTATGCAAATTACAATTCCGACCTGACCCGCACCATCCCGGTGGCGGGCCGGTTTACGCCACGCCAGAAGGCGGTATACAATTCGGTGCTCACGGTTTTACGGGAGTGCATCGCCGGACTCACGCCGGACAAGAAGATCAAGGACTGGCAGAAGGAAGCGGAGCAATTGGTCGAACGAGAGCTGGTGAATTTGAAGCTGCTTTCGCTGCGGCAAATCAAACAACAAGATCCGGATCAGCCAGCGTTCAAAAAATATTTCATGCACGGTTGCGGTCATCCCATTGGACTAGATGTCCATGATGTCGGTCTCACCGTCAACCCCATTCAATCCGGCTGGGTCATGACGGTCGAGCCGGCGATCTACATCCGGGAAGAAGGCTTCGCGGTGCGTCTGGAAAATGACATTCTCGTCACCGAGCAGGGGCCCGTGGATATGATGGCGCACATTCCGATCGAGACCGATGAAATTGAAGACCTCATGAATTCAAGATTGAAGATCGCAAAAGCAAAACCGTCACCTTTTGGGTGCAATACGAGATCCGATAAATCATTAGTGGCAAAGCGTTAGAAGTTCGCTCAAACTAAATTCATGAAATCATCCTTAAAGCCAATGGTTATAGTCGCCATTGCGTCGCTCGCAATCAATGCTTCATTTTCAGGGACGGCCCACGAGATGAAACCTGCTATCACAATTATGAATCCGCCGGAGCTAGGTTTTTTTTCAAAACAAATCTCCTATAATGGAATTCCCATCAAGGCGAGTGCAGTGGTTTCAGATGAAGCATTGTATGTCGCCTTTGACCGCCTATCTATGATGCTCAGTAATATGCCGGTCGTCGTGTCAAATCTCGTCGCCGCCAAGGTTGAACTTCACATTATCGGCCAGAATCAGGTCACCACTGATTTGCCTGAATGGCGGCAGGACAAGGGCAAGCCGTTACCGGAATACAACGGCCTAACTCGTGACCAACGCACGCGGGGCATGGGCGGGAGGTTAACTTCCTGTGGCGAAGAGAATTTGCTCAAGCTGCCAAAAGAGCACTATTATGGTCGCGACATCTGTGTGCATGAGTTTGCGCATGCAATCCGCAACGAAGGCCTTCCGGTGGCAGTCATCAAAAGATTTAACGAACAGTGGCAGCAATCTCTAGCCAAGGGACGTTGGGTAAAAGCCTACGCTGCAACCAACCCTGATGAGTTTTTTGCCGAGTTGTCCATGTGGTATTTTGGGACTCATGGTGACTTGGGCATGACGGGACCTAAACCTGAAAATGGTCGCGAAGGACTCAAGCAATACGACCCGGACGCCTTTGCTCTTTTTGATGATTTGTATAGCGGCCGGATAACAATTGAAAAAATTGATGAGCAAAAACCATAGAATTACGGTAAAATTCATGGTTGTGAGCCCGTATAAATGTCTGCGGATTCAAATTCAACGTCACCATTTGAATGTATCTTAAAAAAAAATCGCGAACCATGTTCCGAAAATATCTTGGCATCGCAATTGGTGTTTTGTGGCTGACGACCATGGGCTTGGTCTATGCCGGTGGCGGGGGCGTGGCAGCGGCTATTATCTACCCAAAACTAGACCCCATCCAGAAGATTACCAATGCGGTGCCAGTGTTTGCGCTGCCGCTGCCATTGTCGGCAGTGCGCTTGACTGACGGGCCGCTCAAGCACGCACAGGAACTTGATGCTCAATATTTGCTGGAACTTAATCCCGACCAGATTATGTATTATCTGCGCCAGCTAGCCGGTTTGAAACCAAAAGCCAAGGAAGGTAATGGCGGGTGGGACGGTCCTGAAAGAAACCTGACCGGTCATATCGCCGGACACTATCTATCAGCGGTGAGTTATATGTATGCCGCCACCGGCGATCCGCGCTTCCAACAACGGGCCGATTACATGGTGGAGCAGCTCAAGGAAGTTCAGGCGGCGCAGGGTGACGGCTACATTGGCGCGCTCATGGGCACCCAGCGTGACGGGGAAACCAACCGGCTGGTGGACGGCAAAGCGCTTTTTGACCAACTCGCTCGCGGCGAAATCCGCTCCGGCGGTTTCGACCTCAATGGCATGTGGTCGCCGTGGTATGTCGAGCACAAGATTTTTGCCGGCCTGCGGGATGCCTATCACTGCACGGGCAATCGCACGGCGCTGAAGGTGGAAATCAAATTTGCCAGATGGGCTGGCAGCATTGTCAACAATCTCACGGAAGAGCAGGATCAGCGGATGTTGAATACTGAGTTTGGCGGCATGAACGAAGTCCTTGCCGACCTCTATGCCGACACCGGCGACAAGCGGTGGCTGGCATTGTCCGACAAGTTTGAGCACAAGGCCTTGGTGGATCCGTTGGCGCAGGGCGAGGACATCCTCGGCGGCAAGCATGAGAACATGGAAATTCCAAAAATAATCGGTGACGAGGCGCGCTACCTTTATACCGGCAACGAAACCAATGGTTCGGCGGCTCGCTTTTTCTGGGATCAGGTCGTCTTTCATCACACTTTTGCAACTGGTGGTGCGGGGCACGATGAATACTTCGGCCCGGCGGATAAATTAAACGACATTGTGGAAGGCCGGGATGACGAATCCTGTCCGGTTTACAATATGCTGAAGCTGACGCGAAAACTTTTCGCGGTTCAACCGGGCATCAAATATGCGGACTTTCAGGAGCGGGCCATATTTAACCACGTGCTCGCTTCGATTGATCCAACCAATGGCCGGACGTGTTACATGGTGCCGGTGGGGCAGGGCGTCGAACATGAGTATCAAGATATGTTCCAGCAGTTCACCTGCTGCGTCGGCACCGGGATGGAAGACATGGCGATTCTTGGTGACGGCATTTATTACGAATCTGGAGACAAGCTTTGGGTGAATCTTTACACTCCATCCACCGCCGATTGGAAGCACCAGTCGGTCAAACTCGAAATGCAGACGGATCTTCCCGATGGCAACAACGCGACGCTGCGGCTGGTGATGAAAGGACCGAAGCAATTTGCACTATCTCTGCGGCGTCCGGCGTGGGCTGGCGCAGGTTTCTCAGTCACCGTCAACGGCCAAGCCGTCTCCGATTTGCCGCCGCCGGATTCGTATGTTGAACTCAAACGCATCTGGCATGATGGCGATACAGTTGCGCTGATACTGCCGAAACGGCTGCACGAAGAGCCATTGCCAGACAACCCGCGTTGCGTAGCCCTGCTATGGGGACCATTGGTGTTGGCGGGGGATTTGGGTCCTGAAGGCAGTAAAAGTGGCTATGGCAGCGGGGCGACTACATCGGAGAACGTGCCGGTATTTATCGCGGCGGAACAACCACTGGCCGACTGGCTCAAGCTCGTTCCCGGCCAGCCCGCCACGTTTCGCACTGACAGAGTTGGCCAGCCACACGATGTGACGTTCAAACCTTTTTATCAACTGCCTGATCGCACTTACGGCATCTACTGGGACTTGTTCACACCGGAGGAATGGAAGCAGAAGGCCGCTGAAATCGCCGCCGAACGCGAACGACAGCAAAAGTTGCAACTGGCGACGGTGGCATTCGTGCAACCAGGCCAGATGCAGTCTGAACGGGATTTCAACGAACAAGGCGAGGATACTTCGCCGGATCAAGTGATGGGCCGGCCCGCGCGGCGCGGTCGCAATTGGTTTTCATTTGACGTGCCGGCGGACCCTGCTCACCCAATGGCACTAGTTGTTACTTATTATAGTGACGAATGGCGCAAGCGGACGTTTGAAATTCTGGCGGATGGACAACGCATTGGTGAACAGGTGGTGGAGAAGGGCGGCACACCGCATTTTTTTGACGTCGAATACGCGCTGTCAGCCGAACTTGTGAAGGATAAAAAGAAAATCACCATTCGATTCCAGGCGACAAACAAAAATGAAATCGCCGCCGTGTTTGGCCTGCGCATCATTCGCGCTGATGCCGAGCATTGACTGAAAGGCTGATGCCGACGACATTGCGGGCGGCCACAACAAATTATGCGCCTGTTAAATTAAGGTGCGTCATGAGTGTAAGTAACAAATAAAAAACAACAAAAAACTAATATGAAAATGAAATGGACAGGCGTCATTCCCGCGATAACCACGGCATTCAAACCTGACTACAGCGTGGATCATCAGTGCATCGCCAAACATGCCCGCTGGCTTGTGGATAGCGGTTGCACCGGTTTGGTCGCCCTTGGTTCGCTCGGCGAAAGCGCCACGCTGCGGTTTGAGGAAAAGGTGGAGATTCTAAAAACCCTTGTCACCGCGCTTGATGGCCGCGTGCCGGTCGTCGCAGGCATTGCGTCGTTGAGCACGCAGGAGGCGGTGGAACTCGCGCAGGCTTCGGAAGCCGCCGGGTGTTCTGGCCTGATGGTTTTGCCGCCCTATGTTTATACGAGTGACTGGCGCGAAATGAAGGCGCACGTCCAGCCGGTAATCCGCGCGACAAAACTTTCCTGCATGCTTTACAACAACCCCGTTTCCTACAAAACGGATTTTTTGCCGGAGCAAATTAAGAACCTGGCCGATGAAAACGAGAACCTTCACGCGGTGAAAGAATCCAGCGCGGATGTGCGCCGGGTGACGGCGTTGAAGGCGATCTGCGGCGACCGGTTGCGGCTGTTTGTCGGCGTGGATGATGTCATTGTCGAAGGCGTGGCCGCCGGAGCGATTGGCTGGATCGCCGGCTTGGTGAATGCGTTTCCGCAGGAGTCCGTGGCGCTTTACAATTACGCAATCCGGGGTGAGACAAAAAAGGCGGACCAACTTTACAAATGGTTTTTGCCGTTGCTGCGGATGGACACAGTGCCGAAATTTGTCCAACTCATCAAACTTGTGCAGCAGGAAGTCGGCATGGGGCACGAACGTGTTCGCGCGCCGCGCTGCGTCTTGGCCGGGGCAGAACGCAAGGCGGCCCTGGAAACTTTGAAGGCCGCGCTCAAAAACCGTCCCAAGTTAAATTAATTATGAAACTCGAAGGTCTTTCGATACTCGGTCAAGGGCGCGTCACGGCTGCGGGCAAATCCTATGCTGCGATCAATCCCGCCACTGGGTTGGCGATTGGCCCGGATTATTTTTGGGCGACAACTGCCGATGTTGACGCCGCCGCGCAACTCGCCGCAAAGGCGTTTGTAGAATTCCGCCGATGGTCTGGGCAGCGTCGCGCGGGTTTTATTAATCGTATTGCCGAATTGTTGGAGGCCAATGCGGCGGCCATTGTTGAGCGCGTGACCTTGGAAACTGGTCTGGCGGCTGCGCGGTTGCAGGGTGAGCTGGCGCGGACGTGTTTTCAATTGCGCCTGTATGGCCAGGCGGCGGCGAGCGGACTTTGTGCCAGCGCAAGGATTGATCATGCGGATCCAAATCGCAAACCATTGGCTAAGCCCGACCTGCGTTCGATGATGGTTCCGGTCGGACCAGTGGTGGTTTTCGGGGCCAGCAATTTTCCATTGGCGTTTTCGGTGGCCGGAGGCGACACGGCTTCGGCGTTTGCCGCCGGTTGTCCAGTGATTGTGAAGCCGCACCAAGGTCATCTGGGCACGGCGGAACTGGTCGGTCTGCTCGTGCAGCAGGCCGCGTGCGAATGCCAGGCGCCGGAGGGGATTTTTTCTCTGTTATACGGCTCCGGACGCGAGGTGGGAATCGCGCTCGTCAAACATCCGCTTGTGAAATCGGTTGGGTTCACCGGTTCGCGCACTGGCGGTCGTGCGCTCATGGATGCAGCCGCAGCACGACCCGAGCCGATTCCGGTCTATGCTGAAATGGGAAGCATCAACCCGGTTTTCTTTCTGGCCGGCGTGATGAACCAGAAGCCGGAGGAACTTGCGGCTGGCCTGCATGCTTCCGTGACACTTGGCGTCGGACAATTTTGCACTAATCCCGGCTTGATTTTTGTCGAGCGTGGTAATGGCGCGGATGTTTTTTTACAGAAATTGGAAACGCTTATCGCCGCCACGGCATCGGGCACGATGCTTACAGCGGATTTGTGCGCGGCATATCGGTCTGGCGTGGAAAAATTTTCAAACTTTTCTGGCGTGAAGCGGCAGGCACAGTCGAAAGCTGATTTGGGCGCGGGCAACGCGCAGGCCGGGGCGGCATTGTTTGTGACGGATGCGGAAACTTTTCTCTCCAATCACCACTTAAGGGATGAAATCTTCGGACCATCAACATTGGTTGTTCAGTGCCGGTCGCGGGCGCAGATGCTCAACGCGGCGAATCAGCTTGAAGGTCAGTTGACAGCCACGATTCATGGCTTGCCGGAAGAGTTGCAGGCGAATCACGAGCTGGTGGAAATGCTCGCGACCAAGGTCGGACGGCTGGTGTTCAACAGTTTTCCCACTGGGGTTGAAGTCGCGCACGCTATGACGCATGGCGGTCCGTATCCGGCCACGTCAGACGGACGTTCCAGTTCCGTTGGCACGCGGGCAGTTGATCGGTTCTTGCGCCCGGTCAGCTACCAGAATTTCCCTGATACGGCGTTGCCCGCAGAATTGCAAGAAAGTAACCCGCTCAAGATTGACCGCCTCGTGGATGGAAAATTAATTTTGTAATGATTCCTTGTCGGAATAAAAAACAGGGGATTTTAATCAGTTATATTCAGCGCTTGTCTTAATATGAAAAAACACATTGTAATTGTTGTCATTGCCATGGTTATGGCCCTGAATTCTCTTCAGGGATCTGATGTTGATATTAAGACCTTTGACCGGATTGATGTAACGCTACCTCGAAATGAGTTCTATGGAGGCAATCGTGAACCATTGCTGCCCAGCCCGTTGATTGGTCTGCCGTTTGGATCAATTAAGCCCAAAGGTTGGCTGCGCACCCAGTTAGAATTAGAGCGTGACGGCTTCACCGGCCACCTCATGGAAATCAGTCCATACTGCAATCCAGAGGGCAATGCGTGGTTGAACAAGGATGGAGTAGGCAATAATTCGTGGGAAGAAGTGCCGTATTGGTTCCGCGGCTTCACCGCCTTGGCCTATGTATTAGGCGACAGCAACCTTGTGCACCAAGCTCAACCGTGGATCGAAAACATGATCTCCAGTCAGACGGAGTTTGGTTATTTTGGCACCCAGGGCAACTTGTATGCGCCCGTGGATCCACCGGTGCCCGGCGACTTGTTAAGCACCCCCGACGGTAAGCCGGGTCTGCTCGGTGAGTATTTTGCCGATTCCGAGTTCAAGAGCCTTAAGGTCAGTCGAGTCGATCCTGTGGTTGATTTTGATTGGGGTGAGAAGCCGCCGTTGCAAGGAATGCCAAATCATGATTGGACTGCCCGGTGGACCGGTTTTATTACTGTGCAAACGACTGCTGACTATACCTTCTCCGCCTGCTCTGATGATGGGGCTAGACTGTGGGTCAATAATGAACAACTCGTGGACAACTGGAAAGTTCAGGCTCCAACCACCGTGTCTGCCACCAAGCCCGTCCATCTTGAGGCGGGCAAGAAGTATCCGATCCGGTTTGAATATTGGCAGACGGGTGGCGGTGCCTTGGCCCGGTTGAGCTGGAAGATGCCCGGGGCCGTCTACTCGGCGGGCAGCGGGGCTCCGGATTTTATGCCCAACATGAATATGCTCTTCGCCTTGCGTTCCTACTACGAGTATTCTGGTGATAAGCGCGTGCTTGATTTGATGACCCGTTATTTTCATTGGCAGCTCAGCGTGCCGGATAAAAAGTTCTTCGCTGGTGGCTGGCAATACCCACGCAACGGAGACAACATGGACAGTGTTTTTTGGCTCTATAATATCACCGGTGACAGCAAACTACTTGAGCTGACGGAGAAATTGATGAAAACCGGTGCGCCTTGGATTAGTGGCAAGGTCACGGGTGGCCACAATGTTGATTTCTCGCAGGGTTTTCGTAAGCCCGGACAGTTCTATGTGCAAAGCCGGGATCCGAACGATCTGGCGGCAACCTATGGTAATTACGATACGATGTATGACCTATACGGCCAGGTGCCAGGCGGCATGTTTTGCGGCGATGAATTTGCCCGCCCCGGCCACACTGATCCGCAGAACGCCATTGAAACCTGCGGAGTGGTGGACATGATGTTGTCGCAGGAAATCCTGCTACGCATGACCGGCGATTTGACGTGGGCCGACCGTTGCGAAAATATTGCCTTCAATACCTTGCCGGCTTGTTTCACATCCGATCTCAAGGCCTTGCGTTATTTAACCTCGCCTAACCAAGTTAACTCGGACAAACGTAGCAAGTATCCGATCTTTGCTGATGATGGCCAGATGCAGGTGATGGATCCCTATAATCACCGATGCTGCCAGCACAACTCGGGTATGGGCTGGCCCTATTTTACCCAGAACCTCTGGCAGGCAACGCCGGGCAACGGCCTCTGCGCGATCATGTATGCGCCCAGTAGCGTGGCCGCAAAGGTCGGCGACGGCACGGAAGTGACCCTCACCGAAGACACGCGTTATCCATTTGATGGTGCGGTGAATATCTCATTGGCCACGCCAAAACCGGTGCGGTTCCCGCTCTATTTCCGGATGCCTGGATGGTGTGACGATCCGAAGATCATGGTCAACGGTAAAATGGCGAAGGTGGATGCCAAACCGGAGTCTTTGGTGATGATTGAGCGCACTTGGTCTAAAGGCGACAAAGTGACCCTTCAGTTCCTGATGGAGGTCAAGGTCAAGACCTGGGCAAATCAGAAAAATGCGGTCTCCGTGGAGCACGGGCCCTTGACATTCTCGGTCAAAATCGCCGAAAACTACGTGCCCTATCGTCCAGATCGCAAGTGGGCAGCTTGGGAAATTCTGGCTGGCAGTCCGTGGAACTACGGACTCGTCTTCGACAAAACTGACCCGGCCAAATCATTTCATTTTGTTACAAAGGATTGGCCTGCCGACGATCAGCCTTTCAAATGGGATCAAGCACCGGTGGAACTTCAGGTCAAGGCAAAGAGGATTCCGAATTGGACGGAGAATTACTGGGGAACCATTGATGCCCTGCAACCGAGTCCGATCAAAAGCAGTGAGCCGGTGGAAACGATTAGTATGATTCCAATGGGTGCCGGCCGCTTGCGGGTGTCGCAGTTGCCGCAAATCGGCGATGGTGCGGACGCCAAAGAATGGTTGCCGTTCCAAGAACCTATTTCGTCCTCTACCCATCCAGCAACGCCGATGTCGGCGATGTGGGACGGATTGGTTCCCAAAGCGTCAAATGACCGGTCGGTGCCTCATTTTTCTTGGTGGCCGCGAGCCGGAGACGTGGAGTATGTCATCTGGAAGTTCGACCAGTCGAAGGCGATCTCACAGGCTCAAGTTTATTGGTATATCGATGAAGACTCAACCACTACGCCAGAATGGTGGAAACTTTATTACAAGGCCGGCGACAAGTGGATGGAAATTAAAAACACCAGTCCTTATGGACTGGCAAAAGATAAATTCAACACGGTCACATTTGAGCCTGTAAACACGTCGGCCATCAAGTTGGAAACGAAGTTGGGCGACCGGTCCGGAGGAATTTCCGAGTGGATAGTCAACTGACATCGGCATTATTATGAACGTGAAAAAGACTTGGTTGCTGGGGATTTGCTTGCTGGGCTTCCTGACTGGGGCGCGAGCGGAGGTGCGGGTTTCCAACATCTTCGGCGACCACATGGTTCTCCAGCGTGACAAGGCGGTTCCAGTCTTTGGAACGGCCTCGCCAGGCGAGCAGGTGACCGTAAAATTCCATGGACAATCACTCGCTGCCATGGCCGACGCGCACGGAAACTGGGAGATTAAACTCACCGCCATGAGCGCCGACACCCACGCCCAGATCATGACCATCATTGGTTCGAACACGATTATTTTGGACGATGTGTTGATTGGAGATGTGTGGCTGTGCAGCGGCCAGTCAAATATGGATATGCGGCTTGGTGATTGCAACCGCCAGGAAGACATCGGGGCTGCGGATTTTCCGGGTATCCGATCCTTTCGGACGCCGCTTGCGGCAGCAGGAAGTCCGCAAAAAATGTTAAAAGGTGATACTAAATGGGTCAGATGCAGTCCCAGTAGCGCAGGTGATTTTTCAGCCACTGCCTTCTATTTTGCGAGGAAAATATATCAGGAGAATAACGCCGCCATTCCGATCGGTCTAATTGTATCTTCAGTCGGGGGAACCACCATTGATGTGTGGCTTTCTCCTGAAGGCTTGGTTGATCTGCCCGTGCTCAAGCCGCTTTTAAGCCAGCCGGTCATGCCCAACGGCCCTTTCGGTTTGTCCTACGGAATGATCCATCCATTGGCCCCTTACGGCATCAAAGGGGCGATCTGGTATCAGGGTGAAAGTGGGGAAAAAAGCGTCCAATCACCTGACAGCTATTTTCTCAAGATGAAGGCGCTGGTTCAGGGCTGGAAACGCCTCTGGGGAATGGATGTTTTTCCGTTTTATTATGTAATGATTGCGAATTACGGCGAACGGTTGGAGACGGACACTCCGGTATTCCACTCTGGTGGCTGGGATGCCGACACCCGATTGCAGCAGGTCAACGCTCTGGCCCTCCCACATGCCGGTTGTGCCTCGGCGATTGACATCGGCGTCTCGGAGGTAAGCTGGCCGGGCTATCACCCTAAAAACAAACAGGATGTTGGCGAGCGTCTGGCGCTCTGGGCTTTGAAGAACGACTACGGCCAGCCTTCGTTGGTGGCGTGCGGCCCGGTATTGAAGGACGTCTCAGTTTCCGGCAGCACCGTTGTGTGTTCCTTCGATAATATCGGCAGTGGATTGATGATTGGTTCAAAGTCGTGGTATAAGCCAACCCAAGAAGTTCCTGGCGGCAGCCTGCGACGCTTCGTCATGGCCGGTGCCGATGGTAAGTGGTATCCAGCCAACGCCATCATCAAAGACAACCAGGTGCTGATGTCCTCATCCTCGGTTCCAGAGCCCCGTCAGGTTTCCTATGCCTGCTGGCAGAATCCAGAGGGTTGCAATCTTTACAACCGGGAGGGTTTGCCTACAGCTCCGTTTTATGTAGAGGATGTGACCAAACATTATCTCATCACTGCTTCTGTTGGAACCGGTGGCTTCATCACCCCGGTGGGAACCCATTCGATTCTGCCGCGAATGACCACATTATACACCATTGTCCCTGATGCTGGGTATTACATAAAGGATGTGACGGTTGACGGCGTGTCGGTCGGGTCGGTGAAAAGTTATACCTTCAATCCGGTCTATGCCAATCATACGATAGCCGCATCCTTTACCACGGTGGCACCAACCTACACAATTACTGCCAGCGCCGGCGGTGGCGGCATGCTGACTCCTTCGGGAACGGTCCAAGTCCTTCAGGGTGATTCAAAGGCATTCGCCATCGCGGCGAACGGTGAGAACCAAGCTTCAGTCGCCATTGATGGGACTATCCTTGGGCAACGATTCGGTATTTCTTTCAATGATGTTCGGGCTGACCATTCCATTTCTGCAGCCTTTTCTGGAATGATCAAGGCCACATCTGGATATGGCGGGACTATTTCTCCCGATGGTGCGGTGCTGGTTCCTTATGGCTCTAACCAGACATTTGCCATTGCTCCGATCCTTGGATATGCCATCGCCAGTGTAAAAGTGGATGGCGTCAATGTCATGGTGGCCGGCGACTACACCTTTACTAACGTGACTACTTCCCATGTAATTGCTGCAACATTTAAGAGCGTTAATGATCGGGAAACTGGCAGTGTGCCAAGAAGAGACCAGTTGATTTTCGCGTGTCGGAGCGATGCGCTACCAGCTAAAGGCATCGCCACTTCTTGGTCGGCTTTTTTTCCAGATGGCAAAATGCTGACTTCAATCGGAATCCCGGCGGTGGATGTCATAGATGACAGGAAATATGTGCGAATTACATCCGAGGCCGGAGATGGTTTTACTGTAGGATCATATGCTGCACCAATTGTTTGCAACGGCGCCAGCATTATTGTGGTTGCCAAGCCGATCCGGAACGGTGCCGGTGCCGGTTGGACCTCAATTGTTGATTTGTTCTACGACCGGCTGGTGCTCGGCATCCGCAACGACTCGGGTTTGGTTTGTGTTCGTCGCAACGGCACCGTGGATAACAGCGACAGCCCGATTCCGGACGGCCAGATTACCATTTTGAGTCTGGTGGTGCAGGCGGATGGCACCTACATGGTGTATGCTAATGGCAAAGAAATCATGTCGAACGTGACGCCTAATGCGATGACATCAATTGTGCCCGGTGTCGCCGGGCCTTATGCCACTAGCATAACCGTGGGGCGCAACGCACCCGACGGCTGGACAACCTTTAACGGAGACGTCGGCGACATATTTGTTTACAAGGCGGCTTTGAGCCAATCAGAACGCCAAAAGTTGGAGGCTCTGATCGCAAAATCGCTGGTGCGGGAAAGGCCGTTGCGTTAGCCATAATGATTTACAACCGTGCTTATCCGGACTTTGCCTTTTTGTATAAAAAATCAGTTTTTCCGTGAAAACAAACCTAGACGGCAAGCGAACTGCGGAATATATTTGATTTAAAAAATTGCATTGAAGAATTGTATTCATAAGAAAATAAAATGAAACTTTCAATTTATTCCTTGGCGGCATTGAGTCGCCGCAATCATTATAGTCATGCAAGGGTCTTGGACGGCGTGCTGGTCGCTGACCTGCAACCAAAGATGGAATCCGCCGGATTCGGCGGTGATTTGATGTTGACAGTAAATGGTCAAACCGTGCGACTTGAAGACGATATCCCTCCCATTGAGCGTGGTGGCCTAAAATCAGTTTTCAATGGTTTTGATTGTAAGCATGTTCGTAGTTATTCGAGCAAGTGGGAGCGTTATCCACGCTCCAAAAAAAATGGTGGGTTCACGTTGATCGAGCTTTTGGTGGTCATTGCCATTATCGCCATTCTGGCCGCCATGTTGCTGCCAGCATTGTCTAAAGCCAAAAGTAAAGCTCAAGGCATCCTGTGCTTGAGCAATACGAAACAGCTTACGCTTGCTTGGATCATGTATGCGAATGACAATCAAGATAACGTGGCGACCTCTCGCAATTGGCTGGGACAGAATGCAGATGGAAACGGCGGGTGGTTCAATCCCCCTCCAGCCGATCCCGGCCCGGACTCCACTAATATAAGCTTGTTGACGGGCGGGCTGTTGAATTCCTGTTTGGGTGGAAACTATAATGTTTATAAGTGTCCTGGTGACACCCGCACCTCAATGGGCATACCCGTTGTCCGTAGCGTCTCCATGAACAGCTTTATCGGGCAGAATCCAGACGGCAGCAGTTACTGGTGGCAGACAACCGGGCCCGGTGCCGCAATTTCGAAAAACTATTTTGGCTATGGCAAATTGAGCCAGATGAATCGCCCTGGTCCCGTCAACACCTTTGTCATTCTTGACGAAAGTGCGTTGTCCCTGAATGACGGTTATTTTGCATCGTGCATGTTGGGTTATGATCCTTATACCCCCTCAGGACAATGTTTTTGCGATTTGCCCGCCAGCTACCACAATTACGCTGGCAGCTTCTCTTTTGCCGACGGTCATTCCGAGATTCACGCCTGGCATGATTCTCGGACATGGACCACGACCGTGAACACGTCAACGTATATTGAGCAGTCTCCCAATAATGTTGATCTTGACTGGCTTCAGTCAAAAACCTCCGCCAAAATAACAGGAGCGACCCGATGAGTGCCGCCCGGACAACCGTAATCTGGCCAATCCAATTCTGCATCTTGCGGCAGCAAGCGGGAGTTTAATTTGCTCGTCCCGGCTTTCTGGTTGGTCAAGGCAGGCTGGGAAGAGTTGGGTGGAGCCAATGCCAACGATGGTATTCATATCGGAATGCCATCCGCCGACCATTTTAAATGAGAATGTTCGATTTTATGTATTAGATTGACAGTTTGATTGTCAATTTTTACCAAGACAACTTTGGAAACTGTGCTAGATTTTTTGAATGAACCCTCCGATTTTAGAATACATTTCCCCGCCGGGGCGGTGTTTACGCGTTGAAAAAATGTGGAAAAATGCCGGAAACCAAGAAATTAAAGTGCAGAAAAATAGAAGAGCAGAAAAAATAAACATTAATCATTTATGAAAATACTCAATTCAAAATCCATTGCAACACGCTTTCAATCTCATGGTTTGTCTCCGACGGCGAGAGGGAGTGAAATATGGATGCGTTTCTGCCAGGGGTGGGGCGGCGGTGCGGCGACATTGATGCAGGTTGCCGGCGGGCGGGTTTGCAAGACGCTGGCGGCCTTGGCCGGGTTGCTGTTGCTGTTGACGGGAGCTGGCAGTGCTTTGGCACAGACCAACTACTGCCTCAATGCCGGATTTGAAAACGGAACAAATTATCCATGGACTTATTATGGCGGAACCGGTGGAGTGGTCACCAACCCAAAACCCGACGCGAACGACCCCACTCCCAATGTGTGGTCGAATTTCGGCAACCCAACTTATGTGAACGTTGCTTCCCAAAACTATATGACCAATGTGTATTTGGTCCCGGGTTCGACTTATCACATTCACGCTCAATATTACATACCGTCCAGCGAGGTTGTGTCTGGCACCACTCCGAGAGCTGGCATACTTTTGACGCTGCAAGCAAATGGAACGATATGGATTTTGGATCCTCGTTACCCGGATCACAATGTCGCGCCGGCGCCTAATGCAAACATTCCTATTCTCGACGAATGGTATACTATTGACTATGACTGGGTTTGCCCTAATACCAATTCAGCGGGAGTCACACTGACCGGATCGCAACAATTGAACTATATGGGATTCCGGTGGTATGGTGGAGATGGAACAACACTGGCCACCTCCGCCCATCCCAATCCCGGTGGTTATGTTGACAACTGCCAGTTCAGTTTTGGTTCCAGCCAATACACCAATGGCGTGAATGCCACCGACGGGCTGAATGGTGTTGTTGTGGACAGCTCTGGAAACCCGGTTTCCGGAGCGACCGTGACGTTGAGCAGCAGTTCCAATCCAACCATTGAGACCAGCATTTCGCAGCCAAATGGGAGTTATGTGTTCGCATATTTGGCTCCTTACGGGACGAATTTAAGCGTGTCGGCCACCTATGGCGCCTACAGCGGTGGCCCGGTGTCGCTGACCCCCAGCAGCAGCGCGGATACCTTCCCGTCGCTGACAATTGCTGGTTTATCCTTTGCCACCGTCTCCGGCACAGTGACCACGTCGCCCGGCGGTGCGCCCATAGCTGGCGCGGTGGTGACGGCCAGTTATACCAACCTGCCGTCAGCGGCCAGTGCCCCGTCCGCCGTTAATGGTTTATATTCTTTGCGTGTTTTCGTCGGCCAGCAAGCGTCTTTGTCGGCGGCGGCCAGCGGATACACTCTGGTCTCCTCGCCTGCGCCCGTAACCGCGCCCAATACGAATGCGATCTTGGGCAACAATTTCACGATGAGTCTCAACACCTACACGATCACGGCTTCCGCCGGTGCCAATGGGACGATTGCGCCGGGCGGGGTGACCACAGTGAATTATGGGGGCAGCCAGTCCTATACAATCGCACCGAGTGCCGGTTATGCCATTTTTGGTGTGGCGGTGGATGGCGTCGCGCAAGGAGTCATCACCAGCTATACCTTCACCAATGTGGTGGTTAGCCATACGATTGCCGCAACTTTCGGTTCATCGGCGGCCTCGCCGGGATCTGGAACCATCAGTGTCAACTATTGCATAAGCCCAGGCTCCAGCAGTCTGCCCTTGGCTCCTTCCAGCAGTGTCGGCGTTGTGCCGGCGGCAAACTGGAACAACGTGACGAATTCCGGTCCGGGAGGTGTTACGGATCCCGTCCAGTTATTCTATGACAACAGCGGTTTATCCGTTGGCCCCTTCAACGTCCTGCTTTCTAGTGGATCAGTAAATACTTGGAATATCAATACCACCCCCGACGAGGCTATGTTGAGCACCTGGGCATTGGACGGAGGCGGGACGGCCACTTTTCAGAATATTCCCTACACGAACAGCTACAACCTTTATGTCTATTTAAGTTCCTATAATCACCCGGTCTGCCAATTTACTGTTGGCTCGACCGTCGTCAACATGAACAATACAAATTCGCCGAGTGATTTTCCCACTTACGGTTATGTCTTTGGCAATAATTATGTGGCATTTACAAATCTTACCGGCAGCAGCCAGACCTTGACCGTGGGTTCAAGGGGCGGCATTTCAGGGTTCCAGATTGTGGCCAACGCAACCTCTTATGTGATCAACGCTTCGGCCGGGGTCAATGGCACAATCACCCCATCAGGCGTGTCGGTCGTGCCCGCCGGATCTAACATTAGCTATACGATCACGCCAAACAGCGGCTTTCAAGTTCAAAGTGTGACGGTGGATGGTGTGCTGCAAGGAAGCCTGACCAGTTACACCTTCAACAACGTGGTCAGAGCACATAGCATTTCAGCCACATTCATCAGCCAATCCATTGATCCTAATCTGGTGGTTGTTCTTGATGCTTCTACGCTGTCGCCGGGAGTTCTGGCCAGTTGGCCTAACGGCGGATTGCTTGGCGGCACGTTCAGCTCATATTCCTCGACGAATGAGCCGACCGTGGCGACCGTCGCCGGCCGGCAAGCCGTCCACTTTGTGCAACCGGACAGCACCGCTGCGAGCCGTCAGACCTTGGCTTGCACCTTGCCCGCTCCGGCGTCCCTCTCGGGGAACAATCCCTGGTCTATCTCCGCCGATCTATACTCGACCAATCTGAATTTTGTCAGCAGTGAAAACTGCTACTTTTGCTGGGCGGGATCACACCAGGGCGTGGGCACTTGCGCGGAGTTTGATTATTACAGCAACCAAGCCTACTTCCATCAGGA
>CAISYZ010000052.1 GCA_903889895.1 uncultured Verrucomicrobia subdivision 3 bacterium
ATCCACCAACACTCTTCTGCGAATCTCGGCCCAGTCATTCATATTGCGATACATGCTTCATTGTTAATGAAGATGCCGCACTTTTGAACCGCCGCGTCACACACATGACCCCGCCGCACTTTTCAGCCGCCGTTTACAGGCGGTAATGAAGTGAAGCTTTCTAAAATCGAATATGATTTACTCCGGCAGCTAGTGCGGCACGCCGGAAAAGTTCTAACCCACCGGCAGATTCTCCGGGAAGTCTGGGGGCCCGGCCATGAGAATGACACACATTATCTCCGGGTTTACATCGCTCACTTGCGCGAAAAACTTGAGGCCAACCCGGAGTTGCCAGAGTTAATCCTAACCGAATTGGGTGTGGGCTATCGCTTTCTTCTTCCCTTATAAACAAATAAGGGGTGGGCAGCTTTCCATATCCTCTGGAAATAGAACAATCCTGTTCAAGTTGCCAATTTTAATCGAGGGGTGAGAATTTACCTTGAGTTTCAATGAGCAAAATTAACTAACAAAGCAGGTCAAAAAAACAATCCCAGCCAAATGAAAAAATCAAATTAACCCAAAAGCTCGCGCTCGATTTGTTCAAGAGATTTGTTCTTGGTTTCAGGCAGCTTAAAGCAGATGAATACGAAACCCAAAACACAGATGACAGCATAAAGCCAGAAAGTCCCCGCCGCCCCCAGCATGGCATTCAACATTGGAAATGTGTAGGTAAGAATGAAGCACGCGATCCACAACGAGCACACCGCAACCGACATCGCCGCGCCGCGGATGCGATTGGGGAATATCTCTGAAATCACCACCCACGTCACCGGCGCGAGGGACATCGCGTAACAGCCAATGGCCGCGAGCACGAGCAGCAATACCGGCAGCCCTTTCACCCCGTGCGCGTAGCAAAATCCCAACACCGTATAAATCACTGCCAAACCGGCCGAACCAAACAACATCAAGGGCCGCCGCCCCGCGCGGTCCACGGTGCCAAGCGCGATGAAAGTAAACACCAGATTCACCGAACCAGTCCAAGCGATGTTGCTCAATACGCTGGAAATGTCGTAGCCGGCCGCCTTGAAGATTTCTTCGGCATAATTGAAAATCACATTGATGCCACACCACTGCTGGAACACCGCCAGCACCACGCCCAGCACCAGCACCTTCGCCATTTTTGGATCCAGCAAATCCGCGAAGCGAACCTGTTGAATTTCTTCGGTCGCCAGCGTGGAGCGGATTTCCATCATCGCCGCCGTGCTGTAATTTTCACCACCGATTTTGGTAAGAATTTTCTTCGCCGCTTCCGGTTTGCCATTTTTCGCGAGCCAGCGGGGACTTTCGGGCACAAAAAACATACCGCAGAGAAAAAGCAAAGACGGCAACGCCGTCAGGCCAAACATCCAGCGCCAGCCGCTCTGGCCAAACCACGAATTGCGGATGAAATCATCGGACGCGCCCGCCGGCAAATGGCGCACGAGCGACCAGTTGATTACCTGCGCCAGCAAAATACCGACGACGATAGTGAGCTGATTAATGGAAACCAGTTTGCCGCGCATTTGGGCAGGTGCGACCTCGGCGATATACATCGGTGAAAGATTCGATGCCAGCCCGATGGCCACGCCACCGAGCATCCGCCAGAAAATAAAAATGGAAAAGCTTTCCGCCAATGCATTACCGAGTGAGGTGACGGCGAAAATCAAAGCTGACAACAGCAGCAGTTTCTTGCGGCCGAACCGGTCGCTCAACGCTCCAGCCACGAGCGCGCCAACGAGACAGCCGATGAGCGCGCAACTGTTTGCCCAACCAATTTGAGCCTCACTCGTGAGCTGAAAATATCGCTGAAAAAATGGTTTTGCGCCAC
Organism: uncultured Verrucomicrobia subdivision 3 bacterium; assembly: GCA_903889895.1. GTDB lineage: Bacteria > Verrucomicrobiota > Verrucomicrobiia > Limisphaerales > UBA11358 > UBA11358. The sequence continues at coordinate 1,847 of CAISYZ010000052.1, forward strand.
CAATGACGACCCAGTCCCAACCGAAGAGCAATCCGCCCAACGCCGCGACGGAAGAGATAAGCCAGACATAGCCGAGATTTAAATCAGCCTTGAACTTGGTGGAATCCAATTGCGCATTATTGATCATATTTTTCAAATGTTATGGGACCGCAAATCTGCCGCGAGCGCATGATTGGGATCGCGCTTAAGCACGGCGGCCAACAGTTTTTTCGCAGCCGGCTTCTTGCTCAATCCAAGTTGGGCCTGTGCCTGAATAAATAGTGCAGTGGTTTCCTGCCGAAATTGAAGGTCATCGTCAAACAACAGCATCGTCGGGAGCGATGTGGCAAAATAATCAATCTTGGCCTGGGATTTTTGGAGTTGCTTTGCGTAAGCCAGCAATTCGCGAAAAAGTGCTTTTGCCTTTGAAATCTGCCCCAACTTTTCCCACGCCAATGCGGAGTAATATGTCATCTCTGAAAATGTGCGAACGCTCATCTCCTGGAAGTCGCCTTTGAAACTGGTGGCAGCGAGCCAGTGTTGTTTGGCTTTCGCCGCGTCGCCGTTCGCCGCGTGCGCGCAGCCAAGCCAGTAATGGATGTCGCTTTGATTGGCGAGCAGATGCTTGGCTTCGGCAAGATTTCGCGGCGCAGTCAGCGCAGCCGAAAAATGTTCACACGCTTTGGCCGCATCGCCGCTTTGGAGCGCCGTCCGACCCAGCGCCAAATGCGAGCGCACCCACTGGCCGAGCGGGCCGCCTTCGCCACCCTCCCATGGTTGAAACTCGCGTGAACTGACAACCGCCAGCGCCCGCTCATGCTGACCGGTCTGATTATAAAGCGCGCAGAGCTCAATGCTCAAATCATCGCGTCGCTGGACCAACTGCGGAAACTTTTCCAGTTCATGCAACCGCTTTGCCGGCGAAGCGCCGAGCCGTTTCCATAATTGGTCGCGCTCAAACAAAAGCCGGGCATCCGTCGGATTGACTCTAAATGCGCGATCGTAGGCAGTGCGTGCCTTAACTAGCTTACCGTGAATGTTAAAGTAACCGATTCCCAAGTTGCGCCAGACGACGGAAAATTTTTTATCAAGGCCAGCGGATTTTTCCCAAAGGTGAATTGCCTCCGCGTGGCGGCGGCGATCATAAAGCAAGTTGCCCAAGTAATATGGCGCTTTGGCATCACGTGGGTTTGCGGACATCGCAGCTTCGAAAACAGCGATTTCTTCGAGTCGCGCCGGAAAACAGTAATCCGATTGCATCACCGCAGCTCCTTGGAAACTGGCCAGCGCGGATTTCGGGTCGTCGTTTTTTTGATGCAGCCAGCCGAGCGTGTATTTCACCAGCGGCTGCGCGCCCAAGCTTTGGTCGGGCAAATCGCCGGGCACGGCTTTGGCGCTTTCGAGTAATGTAATGGCTTCTAAAAAAAATCCGGCGCGGGCGAAATCGTGGGCGATGTCCAGCGCCGTTTGGAGATCGCACGCCAGCTTTTCGCCGCGCAGATAGCGGTTCCACCAATCCAGCTTGTCGGCGTTGGCGACCAATGACCAGACAGCGCTAGCACCCTCCAAATTGCCGCGTTCGCGGCAAACCAAGCCGAATAAATTTGCCGCCCGCAGATTTTGCATGGAATGCGCGAGCACCTTGGAAAGATGTTCGTCCGCCTTGTTCCAGTCCTTGCGACAGCAATCTATTTCTGCCAGCGCATGATACGCGGCGGATTGCCAAGCCTGATTCCAACACGCCTTGTAAAGCGCGTCGTAGGCTTCGTCGTCGCGGCCCAGATGCCGCAGGCACAGACCGAGATTATAATACGCCTCGCCGTCATAAGGATTGGCATTACGTCGCGTCAGACGTTTGATGGCTTGCCGTAAATATTTTTCCGCCGTGTAAAATTCACCTCGCTTGAGATACCACAAACCCATTGCATTATTACACCGGGAGTCCAGCGGATCCCGGCGCAGTGCTTCGCGCCAATACAACGTTGGACAGCGCGTGGCGTGGCGGTATTGGTCGAGGTGTAGGCCGGTGATAAATAGTTCGTCGGCGCTGGAAATTTCCTCCGGTGGTGGTGGCTCAGTCGCCGGTGGTGGAACTTCGGCTTTGACTTGAGGTTTCGGTTGGTAAGAAATGATTTTACCGCCGGCCGAATCAATGACTTCCAAACATAAATCGGTTTCTCTCAAATTTAACGGCCATTTGATTTCCCTGACCAACGGCTTGTCTGGCGCGAGATTAACTACCGATTTGAAGATATCTTTCCTTTTGATCGCAAGGCTGACTCTTGCGCCACTTATTTTCTCCGTAACCGCGACACCAAGTCGGATTTTGTTGCCAAGAATTTTCAGGCTGACCGCCGCGTTCAGATTTGCGTGCTGGGCGGGGCCGATTTTCTGGATGGGATACCAATATTGGCTCCACGCTCGCGTCTCGCCGGGCTGAAGAAAACTGAAGTCCGGCTGGTTGTCAGTGAACACGCCGGACATGATTTCAATGTAGGGCGCGAACTCGCCGCTGGCATCGGCATCGGTAAGATTGCGATCCCACGCGTAACCGAACTCGTGATTGCCCCACGTCCACTGTTTTTTTCCGGGTGAAATGTGATGGTTCGCGATGTGGACAATGCCCGCCTCCGCCTTGTAATCATAGCCTCCGAAGAAATCTTCCTGGCTGCCCATGCACATGTAGGAGGTCGGCACGGGAATGTTGGCATAAAAACTCAAGTCATTCGGCGCGTAGTCTGGCAGTTCTGATTTTTTAGTTGTGAGTTTTGGTTTGGCGCCATGCAGCGGCACGAATTGATTCGGAATTTCGTTTTGTGGAATGCCAGCGCTACCGCGTTCGCCGTAGTTGACCCCATAGTAAAATCCTTTCGCCAGTGGATATTCGCTCATTGAACGGCGTGCGTGATCAGCCACGTAATAAACGTCCGGCGGGAAAAAACTCTGGTAAGCCTCATGCACGCGCGTGGCGACATTCGCCCACCACAAAAACGTCTGGACATGCGGCGTGCGGTTGTAGGCGCGCACTTTCAACTCCACGAAGGCTTTGCCGGGATACAAACAAACACCGTGCATTCCCTTCATGCGGCACATCGGGTCGTGGTCGCTGCACCAAACGGTCTTGGAACCGTCCGCATGTTCCTCAATCTCAAAATCCGTCGGGAGAAAGGTCGCCGGACGATGATGCTGCGGCCAGTTGAACTCGATGCCGCCGCTCGCCCACGGCCCGGCGAGTCCAACCAGCGCGGGCTTGATGACAGACTGGTTGTAAATCAGGTCGTAGCCATTCGACTTGTCCTGAATAGCGTGTATACGCCCGCCGAGTTCCGGCAGCACCAGCACGCGGAGAAATTCATTTTCAAGCCAAACGGCCTGCCAGCTTCGAGCCACCGGCTTTTCCGCAATGCGATCCGTGAACGGCAGCGGATAAACCTTGCCGCTGCTGCCTTGATAAACTCGTTTCTCCAGGAACATCGGATTCCTGTCTGGTGGCGCCGGTTCATACGTGGGAAAAGTTAATTTTTCCAAACAAACCGAAACCGAGCGCTCATATTTCTGGTCCGTGGCGGCAATCGGGCTTTTCATGCGTCGGATTATTTAATGATTCTAAGGATAAATTTCCTATTGTGAGACGTTAAATTAATACGCCGTAAATGCATGCGTGAAACCATTAAATTTCATCGAATTTGACCCTGCCATGTTTCATTCATTGTCGGGTGGTTAAACGCATTGCTGTCGACGCGATTACTCGCCTCGAATTGGGACGTGGTTGCAAACTATGCCCAGACTGGTTAACAGATTTTGAAAACGCGGTAGGATCATTTACTGGTAAGCTTGCATAGCACCGAACGAACCACTTCATCTACATCAATTTTTCGAGTTTGTTTTGAGCCAGTCATTTTAGAATACGATTTGCACTCGCGGGCAGCATCTTCATATCCGCAATCACCGAGCAGACAGGCGAGCTTTGTTTTGGCCATCTCAAGATTATCCATCTCAGCCTTGCTCATCGGAAAACGCGGAGGCCCGGGATTAAATCCGCGCAAAGAAACCGCCGCCCGAAAACCTTCCGGGAAATTTCCCGCCGCAAACATCGCCGCGATGAGGTCTTGGATTTTCAATTGCACGCGCCGGCATTCTGTGTGATTGCCTGCTAGAAAATCATTGTAAAGCTTGATGATAACTTCCGGCATCACGCCCGAACTCGCAATTGTTCCACCATCACCGCCCATGACCAGACTCGGATACAGAATTTCTTCCGTGCCGCTGAAGCACACAAAATCCGGCCGCTGCGGTTTGATCTGAGCCAGCATCGTGCAGAAGCGCGGAAAATCACGGCTCGAATCCTTGATGCCAATAATGCGCGGACAATCCAGAGCCAAGCGCTGCACAACCGGCAAACTGATTTCATTCGAGAACTGCGGAATGTTGTAGAGCAAAATATCAATCGGCGATTTCGCCGCGAGGTCGCGAAAATATTTCTCGATGCTCTCCTGCGAAACTTTGTAGTAATACGGTCCGGTCAAGCTCACCGCACGGCACCCGAGGTCGGCGTAAAATTGACACGCCTGCAAAACCTGATCGGAGTTTGGCTCCGCTGCGCCGGCGAGAATCGGTAGCCGTCCGCGATTTTCCTCCGCCATGATTTTCACCACGCGCAGCCGGTCTTCAAAACTCAAGCGGATGAATTCGCCCGTGCTGCCATTCGGATACAAGCCGTGAACGCCTTTCTCGATGAGCCATGCCGTCAACCGCCGCAACTCGCCCTCGTTGATTGAGTGGTCGTCGTTAAACGGAACGATGTTTGGCGTATAGATGCCGGAAATTTTGGTCATTTGATTTTTGCCGCGGCGGCGGCCAGCAGACTTTTTAGCTGCACCGTTTCGGAAACAATATCCACTTCGTTGCAATGTTCCCAGTCAATCCAGACGAATTCTAAAGCGACCCAGCCAAAAAATTTAGCCTTGGCCAGCGCCTTCACCACGTTTGGAAAATCAATCGTATTATCTTTCAACGGCGATTGCAGCCTTCCGCGTCGCGCGGTGCGCGCGTGCAGATGCGTGGCAAATTTGGCCAGCGGCTCGATGCGCGTATCGGAAATTCCGGCCCGGGTGAAATGGGCATAATCCAAAGTGAAACCAAGACCATTCACGCGCTTAACCAAATCCAGCGCTTTCTCTGGCGTATCAATCAGCGAGCCAATGTGCGGCTCGACGGCGAGCTGAAGTTTTGCAGTCTTTGCTTGCACAACGCGCCAGTTGAGTTCGTCGGCGCTGCGCGAAATGGATTCCGCTCGCGATTCGCCAGCAAAGGTCACGCCCGGCAAAATCGTGACGTGATCCGCGCCGGCGGCGTTCGCATATTCCAGCGCCCGCAGAAACTGGTCGCGGGCAAACTGCCGTCGCCTATTATCGGGGTGATTAATGGCAAACTCGATGAAGCCGGAGTGGATTTGCAGAAAAATATCCGACGCTTTGAGCCCATGCGCGGCGAGGCGTCGCTTCAGCTTAGCGCCACTGGCGGCGGGGGTATTCAATTCCGCACTCGGCTTTAAATGTCCGTGACCCTCAAACAAACCAATGTCCGCGCCGCGAAAACCTAACAGCGCAATGGCAGCCAATGCCTGCTCATGCGCCAGCAGCGGAAAAGAAAAGTCGGTGCAACTTAGTTTTAATTTCATAGGTCAATTGCCTTGAAAATCCTTGCCACCGCGCATCCGCGACTCGCGGTAAAACGCATCCAATTTGTCGAGCACCGCTGACAGGTTGCGTCCGTCGCGCAAATATTCTTGCAACGCTTTGCCGCCGTCCGTTTGCAGCGGAACATAGCCGCTGTATCGCGGTCGGACGATGGCCTCCGATTGTGTCGCGAGCGTGCCACTGAAAAATCCACCACATAATTCATCCGCCAGTTTGTCATCCCAAGCGGAGCGATGCGACGGCTGACCGCCGGCATGAACATAAATACCCTTCTGCACGTTACTGCTCGCGACGAACAGTGCGTAGTCGAGCGCAGCGGCAACATTTTTACAATTTGCGGAAATGGCGATTCCCGTTCCACCCAAAACGCTGCGCAAACGCGGGCCGCCGGGTTTGAGCGAAATCAAATTTCCTAAGCGCAATCGCTTCGCCGCGAAATTCGGACGCGCATAATTGTTGTAAGTGTAGGCAAAAGCGTTCCAAGCAAAATCATCAGTCGTTGTCATGCGCTCGGCAACGAGGATGGGATTCAGCTCGAAAATCGCGCGCGGCATCGGCTCGGTTAATTCGCGCAACAGCTCGGCGGCGCGTTGCATAATTTCGCGCGGCGCAATATTTTCGGAATCGGCGCAAGGTTCAGCGCCGAGCGCCTTCACCAGCATGACGAAATGCAAAAACAGATCCGCGTTGAAGCCGGGAATCACCGCAAGTTTGCGGCGCGACAGCGCCACGGCTTCCGCCCAAGTCTGCGGCGGTTGCGCACCAGCACGTTCGAGCAAATCCGGCCGCCAGCTTGGAGCGGGCGTAGCCGCATCTATGGGCAGGGCGAGAATCTTATTTTGCCAGACGTAGCTTTCAAACGTCGGGCCGATGGAATTTTGTTTCAGTTCCACAAGCAAGGGAGCGGGCACAGATTGAGCGAGGTCGAGCACCAAATTTTTCTCGAAGCAAAAGCCGGCCCACGGATGGTCAATGACGATGAGGTCAAATGTTTGCGCGAGCACGTCAATCGGCATGTGGCCGAATTCGTCGAGCGTGCGCTTCTGCCAGTGGATGCGCACGCCGCGATGCGTTTCTTCGTAACGCTGCGCGGTGGCGACGAGCGGCGGCAGCGCGCGGCTGTGATCCCATGCGATGCCGGTGAGTTGGACGGGCGAACTCATGCGTGGGAAGCCGGAACCGCAGTTTTTTTGCCGGGAGAAGTTGTTGAATCATTTACGGCTGCCGCGCGCACGGGACGGATTTGTTCATTGCGCCCGGTCTGCGCGGATTCACAAGCGGCCTCGATGATTTCCATGGACGCGAGGCCAAGATCGCCGGCCGAACCATTGGGAGCTTTGCCGGAAATCACATCAATGAAATTCAAAACCGGTGATTGCGCGGGATAAATTTCATTTTCTGCGAGCGGCGGAAATTCAGTGCGTTTGTCAGAGAAATCAACCAGCGTCATCGTTCCCCGCCAGAGTTCGAGTTGCAAAATGGCTTTGCTGCCGAAGACGCGGACTTCGTAGTTGCGTTCGGCGAGCGGCGTCGCAGCGGTGCTGGCGAGGGAAACAAAGGCACCGTTTTCCAGGGTGATGGTGAGTGAGTTGTAAATGTCATTTTGCGAACCGTCGCGGTCGAAGCGCGCAAAAACTTCCGCCGCCCGCAAGCCGGTCAAAAAAGTCAGATACGCTGCCGCGTGCGAGACCTGGCAGTAAATCTGACCGCCGCCCGCAATGGCTGGGTCGTTGTAGGAGCCATGGCGCGGTTCGACATAGACGTCCGCCATCCCGTGTGTGGGCGATGTGTTCACGCCGCGCAGCAGTTTGTCGATCGGGTTGGTCATCAACACAGAAATCATCTTGATTTCGCCAAGCGCACCGGACTGGATCAGCCGCCGTGCCTCGAGGCCGTGCGCGGTGAAATGCCACGGGCAACTGATGACGAGTTCTAATTTTTTCCGCGCCGCGAGTTCCACCAGTTCCCGCGCCTCGGCGGCGGTGAACGTCATCGGTTTCTCGATGAGCACATGGCGGCCGCTTTCCAACGCAGCTTTGGCCTGCGCGAAATGAATGTTCGGCGTCGAGGCGACAATGACGGCGTTGACTTCCGGCAGCGCCAGAATTTCTTCCACGCTGATGCACGCATGCTTCACACCGAAGTCGCGGGCGATTTTTTCCGCCTTGGCGCGCTCGCGACTCTGGACGGCGACCAATTCGGCATTCGGATGCGATTTGACGGCGGGAATGTGGGCGAACGTCGCCCACCAGCCTGCTCCAATCACACCGATGCCAACTCTCTTCATTTTTAACCCTTGTATGGCGCGAGCAACTCGCGTTTCAATTCGACGCCGAAGCCGGGCTTGTTCGGGTCAAGCGTGACCTTGCCATTCACCGGCAACGGTTCGCCTTCGAGCACGGCGAAAATCGGCTGGATGTCCTCGCCCTTGCCGACGGAAAGGTATTCGGCGTAGGGCGAATTCGTGTTCGCCATCACGAAATGATAATTATAAACGCTCGCGCCGTGCGGAATAACCGGCATGTCGTAAGGCTTCGCCATCGCGGCAACCCAGCGACCGGGCGTGATGCCGCCCATCCATTGCAGCTCGGGCTGGATGATGTCCGTGGCGTGGTTGTGAATGATGTCATGGAACGCTTTCGGGTGATATTCGAGATTGCCGGTTGCGAGGAGGATCGGCGAAATACGGTCGCGCAATATCCGGTTGCTCTCGGTGGCCCAGCCGTTTTGCAACGGGTCTTCAAACCATTTCACATCGTAATCGCGGACGCGTTCAGCGACGCGCGTGGCGAACTCGATGTCCCACGAGAGATAGCAATCGATCATGATTTCCATTTCGTCGCCGAGATCCTGGCGCAGCTTGCCGATAAGCTTCTCCATTTTCTTGATGCCATCCCGTCCGCTTTCCACGCCCCACGGCGCGGCGATTTTCACGCCGAGAAAACCGCGGTCACGCCAGTGGTCCACGTAGTCGGGATGAATCGTGACGTAGCACGGAATGGATTCCTTGGTCTGGCCGCCGAGCATTTTATAAACGGGAAGTTTCTGCGCCTTCGCGACCAAATCATAAAGCGCAATATCCACGCCCGCCATCGCCATGCTGGTCACGCCGCCGAGACCGTAGGGCAGCGTCGAGCGATTCATCTGGTCCCAGATGAGTTCGATGTTGAACGGGTCCTGCCCGATGAGGAAGCGTTTGAAATGTTTTTCAATGATCGCACAGGCGAATTCGCCGCCGCCGTAGTTCGCGCAAAAGCCGCTCACGCCTTCGTCGGTGAAAATCTCGATGACGAACGGGTCCTGTCCCCCGCCCATCCACAGTGAGCGAATGCGCGCATACTTCGGGTGGACAGACATGGGATTGGAGATGAGCGTCTGGGCCTGCCAGCCGCCGCCCCAGTATTGGGATTCGCCCATGGCCGCGCCCCGCGCGCCGGTGTCCCCAGATTTAATGGTGTAAAGTTTGATGTCGGTGATTTTCATGCGGATTATGCTCAACATGATATCGGGAGACTGACAACACAAAATGGAGACAATGACATAATAAGTGGACTTTTTGCAGGAGGGGACTGCGCAAACATCCTGATTGCTTCACGGCTTTTGACTGCGACTCCGCCACTGGCTGGGCGTGACGTTCAGCTTTTGGCGGAACAGCCGGGAAAAATAGTGTTCGTCTTCAAACCCCGTCTGCACAGCGATTTCCTTTACGGAAAGACCGGTTCCGACCAACAGGTTGCGGGCACGAACCAGCCGCATTTCCAATAGATACTGGTGCGGGGCCAGGCCGGTGTGCATGACAAACGCGGTGCGAAACCAGCTGTAGCTCACGCCCAGATTCTGCGCCAAAGCCTTCATGTCCAGTTGACCGCCAAAGTCGCTTTCCATGCGGCCAATCGCCTGCTCAATTGCATTCGAGCCGGGATTGCCGGTTTCCGGCGGCGCCTGCTGCGCGGAATAGCAAATGCCGACCAGGTTGGCGGCGGCACCGGCCAGGATTTGTTGCAGGGCCGGACGATTGGCGCGCACGGCTTGCATCAGGCGGCTGAAGGTGGCGAGCACGGTGTCCTCACTATCAATCTTGACCACCGGTTTGCCCGCTGAAATGAATTTGTTTTTCTGCCAACTGCGCGCCGTATCACCATCGAAGCCAATCCAAAACTCATGCCAGCCGGTTTTAACTTCCGGCTGGTAACGATGCCAGACACCCGGAAAGAGCAGGAACACGCTCCCCGGTTCAATCGGCAACTTGATTCTGCGGGCCGACTCGAAACCGCCCCGTCCGCCTGAAATATAGACCAGAGCATAACTGTCCAGCACCCGCCCGTGTTGCCAGTCAAAGGCGTATCCTTTGGGATGCCCCGTGGGCGGATAAACCGATTGCGGGGGCACCCGGGTTTCGCCAATGGTGTTTACATAAAGCCCCCATTTCCGGTCCCGTTCGCTGACGGGAAAGTAGCGATGGAACGAGAAATGATTGCTTTTCATTGTGTGGTTCGATGTTGCGGGCGATTTCGTTGACGAATCAAGCAAAAATCAATTTCTCCACCGTAATTCACTACTGTCCGGTTAAGGTTTTGCTGACAACGATTTCATTTCGGTAAAATCTGGCTATTCTCGCTGTCCGGTCATTTTTCGATTTCAATTCTGCGACGCTTCCTTGAGGGTGGTTCCCCGCATTCCTGCGGTATTC
>CAISYZ010000053.1 GCA_903889895.1 uncultured Verrucomicrobia subdivision 3 bacterium
GAATTGCACCACGATGACGCGCTGAAATTTTTGCAGCGCGAGCCACGCGACTGGCGCGATTGGAAGCTCGTCGCCAACTTGCCGTATTCCGTCGCCTCGCCGATTTTGGTGGAACTTTCCGCCGGCAGCCGCGCGCCGAAAATGATTGTCGTCACGCTCCAGCTTGAAGTCGCGCAGCGGCTCATGGCGCCGACGGACGATGATCATTACGGCATCCTGACTTTGCTCGTGCAGCTCGATTTTCAGCCGCGCGGCTGGTTCAAGATTCCGCCGGGCTGTTTTTTCCCGTCGCCGGAAGTGGATTCCGCCTGCGTCTGTCTCGTGCGCCGCGCGACGCCGTTGCTGACCGATGACAAGCGAGATACTTTTCGCCGCATTGTGAAAAAAGCCTTTTCGCAGCGCCGGAAGATGATGTTGAAATTGTTGAAGCAGGACTGGCCGAAGGAAAAATTGGAAGCCATCTTTGCCGAACTGAAAATCTCTCCGATGGAACGCGCGGAGAAATTGAGCTTGGAACAATTCGTCGCGCTGACGCAATTACTTTCCAACCACGGATAAGGGCATTAGTAAACCAACACCAAGACTGCCGAGTCTTGGGCTGCACCGGCAGGCTGATCCTGGAAATAGCGCGGGTCATCCGCCGCGCCGGAAAGCGACTCTTAAGATTGCTTACGGACGTCAATGATGGCAATTGACAACAACAGAAACACGGCGGTGGCAATGTCAATCAACGCCCATGTGTCACGCTTCAAATGAATCGGGGCAACTGGATTATGGACAACGGCAATTGTGATGAACACGACCAACCAGCCGAACCTTTTGAGTTGAGCGGCTTGGAATGCGGTAAAAACTGCAACACCGCAAGCAACCAAACGTAGAACCGTGTAATAGTCGTATGGGTGATGGCCTAGTGCTGCAAAAAGCAGACCTACTGAAATAAGTTTAGCGATGATGATGCCGAAGTTGGCGGTTTTCACTGGTTCTCTTTATTGGGATTATTTCTATTTCCAAAGATTTTTCGCATGGCCGATAAACCAATCGCTATCAGCATTATAACTGCTGGGAGAAGGGCAAGTATCTGGATGCTATTGGTCAAATAATATTTGAAACCCTTGAGCTCGGCGCCCAGAGCAGCTTTGGCATCCGCATCACCTTGCTCGGCTGCTTTGCGATACCACTTCACAGCGTCTGCCATGTCCTTTGATACACCTTCCCCATTGGCATAACATACACCAAGATTGAATTGAGCATCTGCGTCATTTTGTTCAGCAGCTTTGCGATACCATTTTACAGCCTCTGCCAAATCCTTTGGCACGCCTTCACCTTCTTCGTAACACAGGCCTAAATTGAACTGTGCCTCCGAGTCACCCTGTTCAGCAGCTTGGTGATACCATTTCACCGCCTGAACTTTATCTTCCTCCACACCATCACCATTATCATAGCAAAGCCCTAAATTGAATTGAGCATGTGCAAGATTTTGTTCGGCGGCCCTGCGGAACCATTTTACGGCCTCAACTTGATTCGTCGCGACACCTTGACCGTTTTCATAACAGACGCCAAGGTTGCATTGAGCTTTTGCGAAATGTTGTTCGGCTGCCTTGCGATACCATTTGACAGCTTCGCTGAAATCATTTGTCACACCTTCGCCTGTTGCATAACAGGTGCCTAATTTGGTTTGAGATGCTGCATCTCCATTTTCTGCTCTGTTTTTTATCTCTGCAATGGATTCATTGGTTGTGGCATTGGACAAAATGTTGCTTTGCTGAGCGCCAGCAACACTCAACGTCAAATACAAAAATAGCCACATCAATTGCTTCGGTTTCATGTTACATCATTTTTTGCCGGGTAAGAATTCAGCGCATCTATCAAGCGCGCAAAAGAACAATTCTTTGGTAATCGGTTTTGTAATGTAAAATACTTTCAAATCAGGGCCGGCAAACTTCTTTGCAGTAGATTCAAACTTTGGCATGGCAAAACTGCCAGACGCAACAAGGATTGGAAACTTCATTTTTGCAACGGCCAAAAGGCTAAGCAATTTGAAGCCGTCAATGTCACCCATTGGCGGGCGTCCTGGTATATTGTCCCTGATAATATCCATCACCAAAATATCAGGAAGTTCTTCCAAAATGCGTTGATAGCATTCATCGTGTCTCAGAAAATGATTTAATGTGACTCCTCGCATCCAATCTTTGAGTAATGCTTCCAAATACTCATGAATCCAATCTTCATCATCTGAAATATAAATCCGCATGGCTTTATTATAATCGTTCGCCTTTCATAGGACTATTGTTGACGGGCTTGGGAAATCTGTGTTCAATCTGTGTTCATCCGTGGCTAAAAATTATTTCAGATTTTTCTGCACCGTTTCCGCGATTTGAATGAACGCCTTGCCCGCCGCGTGGTTCGGCGTGGAAACCACAATCGGCATTCCACGGTCGCCGCCTTCGCGGATTTCGGTGAAGATCGGGACTTCGCCGAGGAACGGAACATTTTGCCGCGCGGCTTCGTCCTTGCCGCCGCCGTGGCCGAAAATTTCCACGCGCTCGCCGTTCGGCGTGGTGAAGTAGCTCATGTTTTCCACGATGCCGAGGATCGGCACGTTCACCTTGCGGAACATCGCGATGCCTTTGCGCACGACGCCGAGCGACGCTTCC
>CAISYZ010000054.1 GCA_903889895.1 uncultured Verrucomicrobia subdivision 3 bacterium
ACCTCGAAGCGGAATCAACAGCTTGACGAAACCCTGAAAAAACAGTCTTCTTTGCCCGGAAGGTGCAGCACTTTTCGAGCGCCGCCCGCCGCACTTTTCAACCGCCGTTTACAGCAGGCCCAATGTGTGCTCGGCATTCCATTCAAACGCAGCTGCACCCGCGAAATCCAGCATCTGGATTTTGATGAAATCCATGCAGTGATCGCAGCCATTGACCGAACGCAGGCCAATGGTCTTCGTGATCGTGCGTTATTAAGCCTGATGTTCAACACCGGTGCCCGCGCCAGTGAAATCGTTGGTCTGCAAACGTCTGATCTCCGATTGACCTCGCCGCCAAGCGTCTTGCTGCGGGGCAAAGGCCAAAAGGAAAGAACCTGTCCGCTATGGCCGGAAACAGCGAATCTCCTCCGCGAGTTGATGGAACAGCAAGGCATGACAGCATCCCGACCGGCCGCCATTTTTCTCAATCATCGCGGGGCACCGTTGACGCGCTTCGGGATTAGGCTGGTTCTGAAGAAATACGTTCGCAAGGCGTCGGAACAACAGCCTTCCCTGAAACGAAAAAGGCTTCATCCGCACAGTCTGCGTCACAGTGCAGCCATCCATCTGCTGCGTTCGGGAGTTGATATCAGCACGATCGCCCACTGGCTGGGCCATGCAAGCCTGAATACAACCAACAGGTATTTGACAATTGATCTCGAAGCCAAAAGGGAAGCGCTGGAAAAAGCTCAACCTTTGGTAGTGAAAAGTGGCAGACAATGTAACTGGCGCAAAAAACCAGACTTGATTGCCTGGCTTGAATCACTGTGAACCAGTGGTTGTAAATAATGTGAAGTCCGACCGCTCAAGTCATCGCATTTAGCGGCTTCATCTGCGGCGGACTCCACATTTATGAAAACTCCACATTATTACAATTATGTTGAGCTCAACATAACGTGAAGTCCCAGTATAGCAGCGATCCTCGGTGTGGTGGCGTGGAAAACTTCCTGCGCTGCCACCTCACCGTCATCGCGATGCTGGACAAGGCCAAGGAACTGGGCTGTCTCGAATCAGCCAGTGACGAGGGTGAGTTCTATGAAAACCGCAATGTCGAGGCCCTGGTCAAGGAAATCGGGAGTTGGAACCAGATGATTGCGGCGTTCGGCGGCAAGCTCAAGGACGTGCTGGGCGGTGGTATTGAAATGCCCATTGCGGATTATCCAAACTTCGAGCAACTGGAACTGGCTGGTCAAGCACAGCTCCCGCCCCAGATCGAAGAACTCGTCAAGCTCATCAAACAAGTCAGCCACAAAAGCTGACCATTCAATCCTCAACCAGATCTAGGCGCAGAGTTTAACCGCTCTGCGCCTTTTTAATTTCCCCGGTTCATCCCTGCGTGAGTGCGCAGGAATATGACCGGGGTTCGCACACATAAACCAACAACAGAAAGAACAAACATACATGAAAACCATCACAGTCAAATACGGCGTGGACCAGATCACCAAGCAGGTCGAGGACGACTTCACGTTCGGCGATTTGCAGGACAGCGACACCTTCAAGGCAGCGCTGGGCTTTGGCGACAACACCAAGGCGCTCGTGGACGGCATTGAGCAGAACAAGGACACGGTCATCCCGGCCGGCACCACCGTTCGGATCGAAACGGCGGCCAACACCAAGGCCCTTTGAGACCTGAAGGCTGAAACCTGAAATCCACCTAGACGCCCGTCTCTCTTCTTGGGAGGCGGGCGTTTTATCATTTATGGAAAAAACTGAAATCATCCTCCAAACCGACGGCTCCTTCGTCGAGCGGTTGGTCAGTGAGCGGACGTTGAACGTCGGCCAAAGTGTTCTGGACACATTGACCGAGAACCTCACGCGCCCGATCCGCAATGTCTTCAACATCCCTGGCTGGGGCTTCGTCCATGCCAATGTCGGGTTGAACGACACCCTTTGGTCGGTGCCGATTGACCGCATCCCCTTGCACGCCCGGTTCAAGCTCATCAATCAGGTCATGGTGCCCATGTTCGCCTCCACCACCGACATTGAGATGCCGCTGGTCTGGAAGGTGCCGGCGGGAGTCAAAGTGGTGTTCGCCGTCCTGACTAAACAGGAAGACGACATCGTAAGTGTCGACGGCAACTGGCTGTTCGCCTGTGACGCTGATAAACGGGGCTATCGTCTGCCTTTGCCCAATCTGCATGACGACTGCCGCATCTGCACCGGAGCGTTTGCAGGCGATCAAGAAAACGCCTTTGAATGTGTGAAGGCCAGCTTGGAACAATTCGGCAAATCCAAGTGGAACGCCGACCTCATGCGGACCAGTGAACAATCCCAGAAGTTCTTCCGGTTCCGGCCGACCAAGGACAGCTTCGAGACCTTGCCGATCCAGACTGACAACTGGACGGCGATCTGTGACAAGGTTTCCACCGCTTTGTGGGAAAGGGTCGTCGTATGAATGCCCGGGAATCATTCCAACAACTGGTCCAAAACCTCAAGCTCTGCCCGACACTGGAAAACACCATTAAACCGAAGTTGCTCCATGAAGCGTGGAGCGCCTTCCGCCGGCTGGACCCGGAACACGGAGATGACGTCACACCGGCCTTGCTGGTGGCGCTCATCCTCTTTGCCCCAGAAACCTTCGGTTCACTGCTCAGTGACGCCGAACACACGCAACTGGTAGCCATCGCCCGTTCGGCGCTGGACAGCTACCAGTTGAAAACCAATCCCATAAACCAACCCGGCAAGCTGCTTGCCGCCTCACTCAAGGAATCAATATGAACTACATCATCGGCTGTGGGGGAGTTGGCTCGGCCATCGTCCCCTCATTCTGTCTGCTGAAAGAACCCGGGGACATCACCCTCATCGACGGGGACAAACTTGAACGCAAGAACCTGAACCGGCAGATGTTTGATGCTTCCAGCATCGGCCAGAACAAGGCGCAGGCTCTGGGAAACAAATACGGCTGTCAGTTCTTGGCTGAGTGGTATGCCAAGGGCAAAGTCCGGCACTACCGCCATGACTGGCTGCTGTGCTTGGTAGATAACCATCGGACACGCTTGGAAGTTCTGGAAGTGTGCGATGACCTCGGTTGTCAGGCCATCTTCGCTGCCAATGAGATGCACTCCTCGGAGGCATACTACTACCGGCGGCAGTGGCTGGGCACGGAACGTGATCCGAGGGTTTATTACCCGGAGATCACCACGGATCGTAGTGGTGATCCTCGTGCAGCTTCCATCGGTTGCACGGGTGAGGTGCAGGCACAGAACCGGCAACTGGTGTCAGCAAACCTGATGGCAGCGGCTCTGGCCGAACACCTGTATGTGCTGTGGAGCATGAAGGCTCCGCGCATGGACAAGGAGACGGTCGAGTTGTTGCCGCACAAGTTCGTCGCCAACCTGAGCAAGCTCGAAACCTACCGGGGAGGTCGTCATGAATGACACCCTGACCCTACCTCCGCCGGTGGAACGCAAGTGCAGCATCGAAGAGGTGTTCGAGGCCAGCTTCATCGAGTTGTTGAAGCTGGTGCCGGCCAATCCGTATGTGCGGGCGTTGATCCTCAAGTTCAGCGGCAAGTTGCCGCCAGCGGACTGTGAAACCTTCGAGGCCTTGAAAGATTGGGTCGAGTTCAACTGCGTGAAGCGGATCAAGAAAACAGCAGCCTCACAACAACCTGATAACGACGGTATCAGCATCAGCGTGGGCTTCTCGGAGCAGGAATATGGGCGGGCCCACTACTCGGTCGAGCGTTACTGCACCGACACCTACCAACTGTCCGGTGATGATCTGGTCGAGATTATCCGGGACACCATCGCAGACGGCGGAGCCATCAGTGCGGTCGTGGATGCCGTCGCTGCGCGGATTGATGACGATGCTTGGGACCATGTGGATCCCAACTTGGACGACTACGGTGACTACGAATACAACGAGCATGATTCCGACGGGGCGGACAACTCCGAAACCAAGTTCTCGCGGGAACATATCCGCAACGCCGTGCTCCGGTTTGTTCAGGAAAATCATCCCGAACTGGCGGCGGAACTCTGAAAGGATAAACCATGAAACTCATCAAATACAACCAAACCAAAATCAGTGACGAAAAAGCCCTGACCGGGCTGGTCAATAGCCAGATCGAATACGAGGTGAAGGGGGCCAAGGGCAAACTGGATTACCACGGTCCCAAGTTTGCCCCGGACTTGTGGCATCAAATCCTGTCGTTCTTCCGGTGGACCCACAAGGAACACCAGAGCGAATGCCAGGTGCGCCTCTACGTCAACGTGAAGCTCGGTCGGTGGGCGGCGTGGGCCTTCCCACAGGCAGCCAGGACCGGCATGACGGCGAGGGAACTGCCGGTTCAAGAAACACCAGAGAAAGCGAAGGAACGGTTCGCCTCGTGGTCGTCGGAACCTTCGGATGACTGGCTCTACTTCGGCACGGTGCATCATCATTGCTCCGCCAGCGCATTCCAGTCGGGCACGGACGAGCAGAACGAATGGAACCAGGACGGGCTGCATATCACGGTGGGCAGGATGGATGGTGAACGGCATGACTTGCACGCCCGGTTTTATCTGGGCGGCAACTGCTACGAGCCGGACTTGAGCCTGTTCTGGGCGATTGACCCGGAGTTGGCCGAACAGGTGCCGGCAGCCCTGCATCATCAACTCGCCTGTCATCAGATGGGCGCGAAGGTGACGGTGGACTTCCCGGATCAATGGCGTCATCACCTCGTCGAAACGCAACCCGAACCTCGGCCGCTGGTGCCGCTGCGGCATTGGGACATGGATGACCTTCACCTGCCGTTGCTGACTCAGGTGGACGAGGCGTTGGAAGACATCCATCACCAGTGCGGAGTCATGTCGGTGCGGGAGGAGGAATGGCTGGCCGACTTGCAGGCTTTGGCCGGCAACGAAGTGCTTCAAGTCATCCTCACCGTTTGCATCAAACATCAAGTCACACCGGAGGCGCTGATCAATGTGGCCGTCCAGTCCCTGCTCGAATACTAAACAAACCAACAACCAAGAGGCGCAGAGTTTATTGCTCTGCGCCTTTTTCATTTCAACTAAACAACCAAAGGAAAATTATATGGCTCACAATCTGTTAATTCAAAATGGTCAGGTTTCCATGTTCTACATCGACGAAGTTCCCTGGCATGGTCTGGGCGTAAAACTCAACGGTCCCGCCACGGCCCAGGAAGCAATCAGTGCCGCCCAACTCGATTGGAAGGTGGTCAAGCTGCCGCTCTTCGCCGGCTCCAAGCGCCTCCCGGTGCCCGACCGGTTCGCCGTGGTGCGCCGGACGGGTGACTTGATCCAACGCACCGACCCGGTGCTGGGTGTCGTCAGCAATGAATACACCCCGCTCCAGAATCGTCAGGCGTTCCAGTTCTTCGACCCCATCGTCGGCCAGAACGCCGCCATCTATCACACCGCCGGGGCGCTGGGTAATGGCGAACGCGTCTGGATCCTCGCCAAGCTGCCCGGTCACATCCGGGTCGCGGGCGATGACCTCACGGAGAAATACCTACTCCTGTCCAACAGTCACGACGGCAAGAGCAGTGTCACCATCAAGTTCACGCCCGTGCGCGTCGTCTGCCAGAACACACTGACGCTTGCCCTTAATGACGGCTCGGTCTGGAGGGTGGCGCATCACGCCGACATCCAGCAGAAGCTGAAACAGGCGCATGAGATGCTGGGCCTGATCACCGAAAAGTTCGCGGACATGGAACAGACCTTCCAGGCCATGAGCCGGGTGCAGTTGGATCAGAACCGGCTCGGTGAATACCTGACGGCGGTTTATCCCGACAGCACGGAGCCGGACAAGCAGTTGCTGGTGCAGCGCGACCGGAGCTGGAGCGAGTTCTTCTTTGACCAAGGCAAGGGCAACCGGCTGGCCGGCGTCGAAGGAACACTGTGGGCCGGGTTCAATGGGGTCACGGAATGGGTTGACCACCGCAAGACCCGGCAGAACTCCAACCAGCGGCTCAACTCCGCGTGGTTTGGGGATTCGGCGCGCATCAAGTCCCGGGCCTTCAGCGTGGCCATGGATAAAATGGCGGCCTGGAATTAAAACTCAACTGGCCGGGGTTCAGGTGAACCCCGGCATTTTCAACAAAAGGAATCACATGAAGAATCTGGCCTGCTCTGGCGGTCTCATCGCGCTCTGTTTCATGAAGGCCGCCTTGGTCTGGAGTATCTGGCTCACGATCGTCGGCGTTCTGGCGGTGATCGGGGCGACTCGGGTGGTTTGCGTGTGGCGTAATCGCGTATATTGAAGCAAGTGAGCGAGTAATCCCCGCGTCTGCTCCCGGCATTCATCAGGATTGCCGGGAGCAGATGTTACACGAGGATGTTGAAAACTGGTGCCTGTTTTTGTTTATCTATCAAGTAAAATGGTTTGGTTCCTATTAACTGGGATTTCCCATTTGGTTTGTAACCCACGAACGGCGTGGGTGGTTTTCGTGATTTTCTGCCTGCTCCCGGGATTTGCAAGACATTTTTCCAGTCCGCCCTTGGTTTTTGCCCGGCGTGGGAGGTGTTTTGA
>CAISYZ010000055.1 GCA_903889895.1 uncultured Verrucomicrobia subdivision 3 bacterium
CGGTGCAAATTGCCGCGCTCGCCAGTCTCGTGCAGAAAATTACCGACACCGAGTCCGGTTTCACCAACCATTTGAACTTGCGTAGTGACCTATTGCAACGCGCGGCCACCGTGCGGGCCAAGTTCACAGCTTATGACGGCGAACTTAAAAAATTGGATGAAGGCATCGCTGCGATCCAAAAGGCCCGCACGGTCAAAGAATTTTCCGAAGGCATAAACGTGATAGTTTCTTCGGAATTTTCTGTTTCGCCTGCCGCCGCCGCCGCCTCGCTGGTTCAGTCCTTGAACGCGACCGACGAGACAATCCTGCGCAACTTGATAGGTTCGACAAATGCCGGCACTTGGGCATTCATCGGAAAAGCCCGGACTCCCCGCCTTGTCCCTGAAGTGGTGATGCCCGGCGAGCGGCAAATTTTTCAACAGCTTAACAACGACCCAGCAGTGAGTGCTTTTCATCAGCGATATCGGCTTTCGCTTGATGCGGAGGGCAAAAATATAGTCGAGTGGATTACTGCCGGCTCCTTTGAGCCTTCGATGGGTTGGAAAAAAATCACGGCTTGGACGCCGTCAGCGTCCGCAACCAGTGTCGTGTTTGATGAGCGGGAATATGGTTATTTCGATGGCCAATACAAACTTAGTCCGACACAACCTCTGTATCGCGTTGAGCAATTGGATCATCGGGATGAAACGGCTTCGTTTTATTCTGTCGGACTGGAGAATGTTTTAACCGGCGGTGATGCTTACGCGAAGCCGTTGCTGGAGGTTTTGGATTCTGTCAAAGATTCAACCGAAGGTTCGCCACTTTTCCGGGCGTATTTATTTTTGCGTTTGATGGACTTGATGAAATTGCAGCCCGACGCCTGGGGACTTTCATTCTGTCCGGCAGCCCGGACGCATGAAGCAACCATCAGAAGCATTGTGGGCGAACAATTCAGCAGCGGAGATTGGTTTGTGCCGGCCAAGGTCAATGCCCTGTCGGATAAATTAGGACAATTTTTCGCCTCCTCAAAACCGGTTTCCTACGCGAAGCAGGCGGACGGGCTGCTGGCGCTCGCTCGCGCAGCTTCAAAAAGCGGCTTGCAGTATGTTGGTTTCGTGGGTTTGGATGGCAAACCCAATTTCATAGATGATTCCATTACAGGAGAGGTTTTCGGCTATAGCGCCGCCCGCAAATTGCCGGTGTTGTTGGCTGCGACAATTGCAACCGGGCACCAACTTAGGGAACCGGCGCTCCCCCTATCCCCGCTATTTGCCCTCACCGTATCGTGCCAGGATTTTCTGACCAAGGCAGGTGTGAATCCAAGTGACATTTCATTTCAAGGCGCGTTGCCACCGCTGTTTCAAGGATCGGCACAGCGATGAACAACTTTGCCGAACTATCCGACGGAGCGGGCGCGCAATTTCTTGTGCGCTGGCGTGGACGGCAGGAAGGTCCGTATCCCGCCGCCGTGATCGAGGTGAAACTGGCGGCGAATGAAATCGGGTTGTTGCATGAGATTTTTTACAACGGCAAGTGGGTTACGATTCGTGACTATATCGCAGAAAGAGAAACCGTGCTCCGGGCGGAACATCAGGCGAGAGACGATGAAGATCGGTTGGCGCGTGAAACAGCCGAGCGGCAGGCCATAGAAATGGAAGAACAGAGACAGATTGCATTACAGAACGAGGGCAAATTCAAAACCACATCACAAATTCAGCGTGAGACGACATCAACACATGAGCCACTTTGTCGCACTTGCGAAGTGGGAAGACTCAAGAAGCTTAATCAGTATCGCATGAGTGTCCCGGTTGTGGTTATTGGATATTTTTTACTTGTTCCATCCGCCATAGGGATACTATTGAACATTGTTGGACTCGTTTTCTATTTGATAGGGGCTGGCACCGTGGTGTCGCAAAGTGCAACACAAGACAAAGGGATCGCCGTTCTCGCAACGACGCTTGGCAGCGGATTTTTTCTGTTTTTCTTAGTTGTTTCCTTTATTGGAGGGATTTTTGGTTGGTTATTAATCATGAAAAAGAAAGTTCTCCAATGCACTCATTGTGGTGCAGTTATTGCCGCATCCTAAAAAATTGAAAAATACTATGGCACAATTCCCAATCTCTAAAAAATCGGCCGATGGCGCTGATTGGGACCCTCTGAACTAGGCCATTGAGGATGGGATGGTTTTCGGGTAACGAAAGGAAAACCATCATGAAGAAGACACATCATACGACCGAGCAAATCATCCGGATCCTGCGGGAGGCTGAGACCAGCGGGCAGAGCCA
>CAISYZ010000056.1 GCA_903889895.1 uncultured Verrucomicrobia subdivision 3 bacterium
CATCCACCAACACTCTTCTGCGAATCTCGGCCCAGTCATTCATATTGCGATACATGCTTCATTGTTAATGAAGATGCCGCACTTTTGAACCGCCGCGTCACACACATGACCCCGCCGCACTTTTCAGCCGCCGTTTACACAAGGTTTCGCCGGTCATCATCGAGCAGGCGTTGAGCGAACACGAGGCCGTCGCCGAGTGCGTCGTCTTCGGCGTGCCGAGCGGCAGCGTGGACCGGATGGATTTGATTGTCGCGTGCGTCGCCGCCGACCGGCCGATTGCGCGGGACGAGCTGAAACAATTCCTGCTCCAGTTGCTCCCCGCGTGGCAGGTGCCGCGCGAATGGTGGTTTGTGGATTCCATTGGCAGCAATGGCACCGGCAAGCCTTCCCGCGCCAAGTGGCGGCGGAATTTTCTTGGAAACCGCGCGAAGCAAGCGGCCGCAGCGTGAGAAATTTTAACCGTGCCGGACTTTGCCGCTGCTGGTGGTCTTGATTTCCGCAACGATGTCCAGCGTGGCCGGAACTTTTTGCGCGGATAATTTTTTCCGGCAGTAGGCAATCAGGTCTTCGATCGTCACGTTTTGGCCGGCGCGCAACTGGACTTCGGCATGAATCGCCTCGCCCATTTGCGGATGAGCCTTGGCTGAAACGCGCGAGCGCAGCACTGCCGGATGATGATCCAGCACGGCGGCGACTTCCTCAGGAAAAACTTTGTGGCCAGCGACGTGAATCACCGAGGATGTGCGTCCGTCAATGGTGATGCGCCCGCCGCTGTCGCGATGCGCGAGATCGCCGGTCAGAAAAAATCCGTCATGCAAAATTTCTGCGCGCGAACGCGGCGGATTCAAATAGCCGGAAAACATACCCGGCCCGCGCAGCGCGAGTTGGCCGGTCTGGCCTTCGGCGAGCGGGTGCATTTTGTCGTCCACGATTTTCGCTTCAAATCCGTCGACTGGCCGGCCGATGGCTTCAGGATGTTCGGCGGCTTCGTCGTTGTTCTGGATGGGCAAACCCACTTCGATGATGCCGTAGCCCTGCGCCACCGGCACTTTATACTTCGCGAGAAAATCCCGCGCGGACTGCGGATGCAATTTTGCGGAAACGGACATCACGCGCTTGAGCGATGGCGGCAACGCGCGGCCCGACTGGTCGCTGTTCATCATGCGGACGTGCATCGGCGTGATATAAAGAAACGTGGCTTCGTGCTTCGCGGCGGTTTCCAAAAGACTGCCGGCCAGATAATCGGCGGAGACGATCACCGTCGAGCCAATTTCCAAATACAAAATGATCGAGACGTAAAAATGATACGCCATCGGCAACACCCAGAGAATTTTGTCCTCGTGCGTCAGTTTTAACCCGGCATTCGCTGCGCGTGTCCGTTCCAGCACATCGCAATGCGTGAGCACGACGCCTTTCGCCGCGCCAGTCGTGCCGGAGGTGAAGCGCACGAACGCTGCGTCCGCGAGGTTCGGCGCAAGCGGTGGCTGGGAATTTTCGAGGCGCGTGAAACGCAGACCATTGGCGCCGGGATGTTGGAGCGCGACCGTTTTGCCGGGGTAAGGTGCGCCGATGCTTTCGTCGAGAATCGCGCACAATGGCGCCTGCGTAATCATGTCGTTCAATTCATCCAGCTTCATCTGGTGATGGATTGGCATGATCACCGCGCCGCAGCCGAGCGCTGCCAGCGCGCCGATGACAAACGCGCGTCCGTTGCGCGCCCGCACGCCGATACCTTGGCCGGGCTTCACGCCAAGATGATCAAGCTGCGTGCGCAGCGCCTCGACGTCGCGCCACAGTGCCTCGTAGGTCAGCGCGCCGCCGGCGTCAATGATGGCGGTGCGTGATACGTGCCGGCGTGCGGACTCGGCGAGGGTTTCAAAAACATTCATCGGGAAAATTTACCGCAGAGACGCGGAGACGCAGAGGAAAAATTTAAGTCATCTGTTTGCGAATTAGTGCCACAGCTTCATCCAGTGATTTGCCCGCCGCTTGAAAGGCCGCCGCAGTTCCAGCCGCCCAGCCGGTTGCCAGCGCGGTGCCGATGACACGAGCGGAAGTCATCGCACCGGTTTCCGCCGAAAGGCAGCGGCCGGCGACAAAAATATTTTCCAATTCAACCGGTCGCAGGCAGTCGAACGGAATGTCATAAAATTTTTGTTGGGCAAAATAATTCATCTCCGGTTTCGGGGCGGCAGTCCATCGTTCCATCGGCCAGCAACCGCGCGCAATGCCTTGAACCGATTTGAGCGTATTCAATACATCCGCGTCCGCCAGCCGCGCGCGGCCAAGAATCCGCCGGCCGGAACGCACGCCGAGTTGGGGCGCGACGGATTCGAGCCGCGCATCGCGAAACGCGGCGACATTGTTGACGAGAAAATTCACGAGCGGTTCGAGCAAAGCGCGCGACTCGGTTTCCCAATCCGTTACTTGTTGCCACAAGGCGAGATCGGGATTCGCCGGAAGCAAGCTGAATTTAAAAGCAAATCTACCGTTCTTGCCGGAGCCGGGCACAATGGAAATCCGCTCGCACAATGCCGGCAAAATTCCCTTTTGCACGGATACGCGCAGTTCGCGGCGCGCTTCGAGCAGGCCGCGCAGCGCGAGAGTTGGGTCAACATTTTCCAAAACAAATACGAGCGCGGGCGATTGATCGGTCGCGCCGTTTTCCGAACCGGCTCCGGCGAGAGCGGCGGCGGTGGCTTCGCCGGTGCAGTCAACAACAGCTTTAGCGGAAAAATTCAGCGGTTCGTTCCACGCCAGTGCGCGGACGGATTTGATTTTGGAATTTTCCACACACGTGTTGGCGACGGTCGCGTGCGAAATCAGTTTTACATTTTTAGTTTCGCCGACGACTGTGCTGGCCACGTGTGCAAAATCGGGAGGAAAATACGGCAGCACCCACAGTCCGCGATCCACGCGCAGCGGCTTGGTGCCGCTGGTTTGTTGCAGTCGTCCGGCAAATTCGCTGGCGAAGCCGTTGCTGACGGGAACCGCTTCCACGCCCGTTTCATCACGCAAATACAATCCGCAAATTGTGCCCACCTGCGCAGAGGTAGCGAGGCCGCCGAGAAAACCGTAGCGTTCCAGCAACACGACTTGCGCTCCGGCGCGTCCGGCGGCCGTGGCGGCCGCGATGCCCGCCGCGCCGCCGCCGATGACCAGCACGTCACAGGAAATTTCGGTGCGGCCGGTTGGAAGCGCGTTGCTCACAGCGATTCAAAAATTAAGCAGGCAATTCCTCCAGCAAGGCGCGGCGCACGTCGCGTTCCATGCCGTCCACTTCTGACAGATTCAGGCAGTCATCCACCCACGAGATTTGCGCGGACAGGCGGCCGGCGAATCGCAAAAAAACGATCATCAAACCCGGCGGACGCCACGCGGGAACCAGATGCGTGATTTCCATAATCTTTCCGCCAAAGAAATTTTTCATGCCGGCGCAGGTGTCGCCCGAGTCGGAAAAGCTGAACGTGGCGAACTTGCCGCGTGTCGGTTTGCCGAGATGATTGACGTAAAATCCGAGCGGCAGCGGCTTGAACATGTCCAGCGCGGCCATGCACGATTCGGGAAATTTGTCGCGAATTTGATTCGTCATCTGCCGGCTTAATTCGCCGAGGATGCCGGTGATGCTGCCGGCGAATTTGGGCTCGATGCGGTAAAACAAAATCGAAAGATGATTGGAAAAAATCGGGCCGTTCGCGCCGCGTTTGCGCGTGTCGTGCGGCACGGGAATCAAATACGCGCCGTCTTGGTTGCCGCGCGCAAGAGCGACGCTGTGCAACGCGCGCAGCGAGGCGGCCAGGTAAAAATGGCTGCGACGAAATCCGCAATTAAACTGCTGGCAGCGCGCGTCAATTTGCGCGGTCTCCGCTTCGGTGAAATAAATGAGGCGGTAATTATTTTTGCACGCCGCCGGACGCGGGCCGGGCGGCAGCAGGCTGAACAGCGGGTCCGCGCCGGATTCATCCAGCCAGCTTTTGCAACTGCGCGCCATTTTGACGTTCGGCCACCAGCCGGCCAGACCGGAGCCAAGCTGCTTGGGGTTGATGAAATTTGGCGCTTTCGGCGCGCTCGCCGTTTCGTCGGCGTTGAGATGGCTCAGCAAAAAATCCAGGCCGCGCGCGTCGAGATGCGTGTGGTTCCAGGAAAGAAACAAGTGCGCCGTGCCGTCCGCGTGGCGCATCACGTCGAAGGCGATGCCGGGGCCGCTCGCCGCGTCCAGTTTGCGAGCGGCAACCACGGGCGGCAGGTTCCACGGCTGATCGGCGACGCCATTTTGATTTTGATGCGTAAAAAAAATTTCTTCCGGTTTTTGTGCGAGCCGCCAAAGCGGCGGAAAGGCCATGGGCAACGTGCGATGAATTTTCGCACGCGCGAGCCAGTTCATGATCGGTGATTCCGCGAGGCGCCGGCGCAGCCGTTCTGCGTCAAAACCTTCACCGAGTTTCATGACCGCGCAGCAGACGTTGCCGGGCAGACCAACCTGCCGCATCCGGCAATCCTGTCCGTGCATGAAATAATCGCCGGGAGCCAGGCGGATTTGACGGGGCAGGTCAGACATAGTCAATGCGCCGAACTCAAGTAGTTTTCGGAGCGTTCCGTGCGAGTTCGGAAATACAATTGGCCAGCGAGGACATGGAGGCCAAGTTGGTCGGCGTGAGATGGGAGTCTGGCACGCGGACGCCCAGCACGCGCTCGCAAAATAGCACCAGTTCCACGAGCGCAAAGGAATCAATGCCCGCTTGCGACAGCGGACTGTGTTCGTCAAATTGCACGCCTTCGGCGACGAAGTTGGTCCGCGCAAACTCGCAAAGTTTCGCGGCGATAATCTTGGGATCCGTTTCGGGAATCATTAATTCGCGGAAGTATGAAGCGGCGGGAAAAACCGTCAAGCTTGGAGACGGCGGGCATTATCTGCTTGCCCGGCCATTGCGCGCAGAACATCCTTTGGACGAATGTCTGAATTCGCAAACGCGCCCGACACATCTTCCGACGGCATGTCAAAAACCAAGGTCATCCTTATCAAGGCGATTGCCTTAACCGTGATAAGTGTGGCACTAATCACCGCCCAAGGTTGGGCGACGCCGCGATATTATCGCCCGGATTACACTGCCGGATTTTACACCGGCTTGCTCGAAGGTGCGCTCATGCCGGCCGCGCTGCCGGGTTTGGTCGGCGGAAAAGATCTGCCGATTTACGCGCCAAACAATATCGGTCGCGGCTACAAAATTGGCTATATTCTCGGGCTCAACTCCTGCGGCACCATGTTTTTTGGCGTGGCCTTCTGGCAGCCGCGTCGTCGCAAAAGCTAATACGGAAAATCGCAGAAAATTTCCATTGCGCTCAATACGCCGCCGCCCCAGTAAATGTTCGGAGCAAAGGTGAAACGTTTCAGTTTTTTTTCGTAAACCAGTTTCACCGGATGTTCAGGAATGTTTGGATCATAAGCGGCAAATTCAATCTGCGATTCCGTTTCGGTGAAGCCGGTCAAAACAATTCCGTGATTAATCGTGATGCGTGGAAAGCGGAACAGATGCACAAGTGGCAGGCTGCGTTTTTGAAATGAGCGCTTCAATTTCTCCGCCATTTTTTCCTGAAACCGGCCATAGACCTTGAAAATCATGCGCCAGTGGCTGCGCAAAAAATACGATTCCCACGCCGCGCCGCAGTTGGCCTTCAAAATTTGTTCGTGCGCGCGGCTGAATGAATGCAGTCCAGCAAAGCCGGGAATCACGATGCGGTTTTCTTCCGGACACTTTTTGCGCGGATTGGAAGCGATGATTTGCCGGATGATTTTTTCGTAAGCTGGCGCGCCAATTTTTGGCAATTCAGGCGCGAAACGCGCATAGTCAAAAAACAATCGCGTCGCGCGCACGAGCACGAAGCAGCGATGATAATACGTTGGCGGCGGATCGGATTTGTAAGTCGTCATCGCGCCCGTGACCGGATCAAAATGATATTTCCAAACCAGCTCGTGCGCGAAGGCGAAGGTGTCGCGCTCAAATTGAAAACGTCGAATTTCTGCCGGAGTCGTCATGCGCTTTTGGCCGGGTCAGTTCCGCTCAAGGTGATTTCCGCTGACAAAACTTTAGCGTCCGCGACCATTGCGGAAACTTGCGCCTGAATCATGTCGCCCAGCACGCCCGTGACGATAGCCTCGATACGAAGCGTGTCGCCGGGCCGGACCGCGCCGAGAATTTTCACCGCGCGCAATGCCGTCAGTTTCAGGCGCGGCCAGCGAGGATTCGCCGGGTCTTCCTGCGCCACCATGCCGGCCACTTGCGCCGCCGCTTCCGTCATCAGCACGCCGGGCATGATCGGCTCGCCCGGCAAATGACCGCGCAAAAAATACTCGTCACCGCGCACTTTGTATTCGCCGACACCGCGTTTGCCCGGCGTGAGACTGATCATACGATCCACGAAACAAAACTCCGGGCCGTGCGGCAGCGAGCGCATCGCGAGCTGCAAAATTTCCGGCGACGCGCTCATTTTTTCAATGGCTCTGAAATGGTGTAATCCGCCGGCAAATCGGCCGTGAACATTTTGGGTTCAATCGGCGCGTTCAACACGACGTTGGTGAAATCGTTATGAAGCTTGGAGCCGTCGGCGAATTTCATTTCCGTGATGGCGATGGTGAAATCGTTAGTGCGAAAACCGATCACAATCTGTCCGATGAATTTGCGCGCGGCCTCGCTGCGCGGCTGCAGCGTCATTTGCAAAATGGAATTGGTTTCCATGGCCGACAAGAGCGCAAAACTTTTTTCCATGGTCGCGCGATCGCGCGGCAAGCTGGCGTCGAGCAACGACAGCGCATCTTTCATCGGACCCGTTGGCACGGCGTCGAGCGGATATTTCTCTGCGCGCTTGAGCCGGGGATAAACGATGAGCAATTGCGCCGGCGTTCGTAGCACAATGGTTTGCGCCGGCTGGCCAAGCTCCCAGCGGAATTCACCCGGCTTCACCCAGACTTTGCCATGCGAAACGAGCGGCTGATTCAAGACCGTGAGCGTTCGCGTCTGTATGAAATCTCCGGCCCAGCTTTGCAAATTGGTCTGCACGGCAAACCACTGGTTGAACTGCGCATCGTAATCGGCGGCACGCAACCCCGAGGCCGAGAAAACAAAAATAAGGAAACCAAGAAACCAGGAAAAATTCTTTGAAGTTCCTAGATTCTTGGTTTCCTTACCAAAATTCTTCCTCATTTTTTCTACGGCCAGATGGGAGTGAATTGATACCATTGCTCGATATCCTTGCGAATTTCCGGTTCGAATGCACGCAGGATTTGCTGCGTCAACTCGCGGCGCGCGTCGCGATTGCCCAAGTTTTTCCGGTCGTAAATAAATTCCGGCAACACTTTCACGGCATAGCCCTCGGGGCGGCGCACAACCGTCACACCGATGAGCGCGCAGCCGGAAGCGCGGGCAAGTTCGGCGGCGGCGAGCGACGCTTCAAAATTGTGTCCGAAAAATTCCACGGGCACGCCGCCTCGATCCGGCGGGCGATCCAGCGAAATCGCGAGATCGGCGCCGGCCTGCAGTTGTTTGATGACTTCGACAAACGCGAAACCATCGTCGCCGATGATTAGCGTGTCCACGCCGTAGCGCGCACGTGCGGCCTTGCGCAGGTCGGTGAGTCCGTCGTCCGGCTCAGCCTGTGTAAGAATCGTCAGCCGGATGCCGAGCTGCGTGAGCAACATACCGCCATGCTCCCAATTGCCAAGATGCAGCGTGATGAAGAGCGTGCCGCGACCGCGTCGCCGCGCGGCGTGGATGATTTCCAGCTCGCCGTCGGTGGTCTGCCAGCTGCGGGTGACTTCGCCGCTTTCCACGCGCCACAAATCGATGAGCTTGGCCGCAAAATTTGTGTGCGCAGCGTGCGCGGCTTTTTCTGCGGCAGATTGGTTGCCGCAAAAAACCGGCAGAAAATTTTGCACGACGACTTCGCAACGCTGTCGTTGGAGTCGCCAATATAAACTGGCGAGCAGCCGGGCGATGCCTTTCACCAATCCCGACGGCAGCACGCGCGCGAGCCAGACGCCGCAGCGCCACATGCCACCGCGATAGAAAGCGGGTAGTTTGGCGCGGGCAGTTTTTTCGTTCGCGTCCATCACGGAAATTTATTTTGGACTTTGGACTTTGGACTTTGGACCAAAAAATTGCCACCACGCCGGCAGGCAAAACACCGAGATGAGCATGTTGGCACCGATGCCGACGGCGCAGACTTTGCCGAGGCTGGCCATGCCGAGATTGCTCGAGCCGGCGAGCGAACCGAAGCCGGCTACGGCGGTGGCGCCGCACAGCATCAACGCGCGACCAACCGAACGTCGCACAGCAACGAGATCGCCGGCATGTCGTCGCAGCGCGAGTTGAATAAAAATTGTGTAATCCACGCCGGTGCCGAGCATCAGCGGGAGCGCCATCAGGTTCATCAAATTCCAACTCCAGCCGGCGAGCGCCATCACGGCGAGCAAACACACGCCGCTCAAACTGAGCACGAGCAGGCCGAGCAAAATTTCCGTCGCGCGGCGAAATGCGAACCAGAGCGAGAGCAGCACGAGCACCACCATCGGTGTGACCACCTGCCACATGCGCGATTGCACGCGCTTGAGTGTCGCGTTACCGAGTAATTCCCAGCCGGAAAGCAGCGCGTGATTTTGCGCGAGCTCTCGGGACAAAGTCGTCAGTTGCGCGGCATCGACTTTGTTCGTCGCCGGATAAATCAGACCCATCACCAGACATTCATCCGCATTGCGCGCGACGAAACGTTTCAGCAACCACTGGCTGATCTGATTCGTCGGCCAGATGGTGGAAGTGCTTTCGCCAGCACGGGACCACATCCGCACGAGTTCGGCCGTCAGCACAAACGCGTTTGTCGTGAAGCCGGCGTTGGTCAAAGCGTCATGCAGCAGCGGACCTTTTTCGCCGAGGACACTGGCAGTGGCGCGATTCGCAACTTGATATTCAGCGCGGGGCCAGAGCGTGTCCGGCAGCAGAAATTTTCCGATAAGATGATTGCTCACCGCACCGTTCAACAATGCTTCGGCCTTGATGAGCCGTTCATACACTTCCGCTTCGTCGCGGCCGGGAACGATCAGCCAGAGCGGTTGCGGCGGCAGACCGAGTTGCGCTGTCATTTCGTCGAGCGTCGTTTGCGCCTCGCCGTGCGCGGGTTGCAAAGCATTGCCGGTGCCATCAAGGCCGGGCCGCTGAATAAATAAGACGGCGCACGCGCTCAAAAAAATCAAGCCGGTCAGGATAAACGTGCCGCGATGCGAAGAATTTCCGTCGGTGGGAATCTCGGCTGCGACGGGTTCCGGCGGCGCGATAAAATAATTCCACCAGCGAATCGGCGGCTGGTTCGGACGCGGCTGGCGGCGTTCCGGAAACAGCGGCGGCAGATAAATCATCACCATCACGAGCGCGGAAACGGCGATGCCGATAGCGACGAGCGAACCGAGTTGGCCGAGGCCGGGCAGACCACCGAGATTCAAAACCAGGAACGCGCTCATCGTGGTGATGGCCGCCCACAAAATGCTCGGCGCGATGGCGCGGCGGATTTCCGGCACTGTCATTTGCGGATGCGACAACGCCTCCTGATAATGCACAACCGCATAATCCACCGCCAAGCCAAGCAACACTGCGGCGAAACCCAGCGCAACGACGCTGATGGTTCCCAGCACGAGCGCGCCGAGCGCGAGTGTCGCGAACAAAATCAAACCCAGCAGCGCAAGCAGCCAGAGCATCGGTTTCCAGCGGCGATGTGTGAGATAAAACAAGATCGCGATGACCGTGGCGGTGCCGCCGACGGAATGGCTCATGTCATGTTGCATCGAGGTGGCGATTTCTTCGACGAAGACTGGCCGGCCGGTGTAGTGGATGGTGGTTTCTTTCCAAGCCGAGTTGGTTGGCGACGACTGCAATTCCGCGACGACCGCGTGGATGGATTTTAACCAGCTTTCGCAGGCGCGATAACTTTGCAAGTCCACGGCGGATTGAATGTAGAGCAGGCGAAACTTTCCGTCGGTGGACGCGAACATCTGATTGCCCTGATCCATGTTCATGCCGCTAATGTTGGTCAGCGCAGGCATGGTCAACAGGTTGAATGGATCGAACGAGCGCCGCGCCAGATCCATCGGCGACATCGAGTTGGCGAGCAATTCGCGCGTCTCGTCCAGCTGCGGTTTGAGCTGGTCGGGCGCGAGGTGATTGGTGAGCGTGGCGAAATCGGCGGGCGGCTGATTGAACCACAGCCAGCCGAGCAATTCGCCGAGCTGTTCGGGTTTTTCCATCCACGGTGCCTGCCAGGTCACCTCAGAAATCAGATTCGTTTCCTGTCGCAAGCGCAGTGCGAGTTCGCCCGCGAGTCGCTCCGCAGTGTCGGCATCGGCAGCGCGGAGTGTGACGATGAGTTCGCGCGCGTTGGTGAAATGTTTTTGGTAAAGTTTTAAACCTTGGACAGATGGTTCGTCGGGCGGGAGCAGGTCAAGAATGTCCACATCGAAGCGCAACCGCGCCAGACCGAGGCCGACGGCCACGACGAGCAGCGCCCACCACCAACGTTTCAGAAATGAAGTCACGGTGCTAAAAATCCTTCCACAGTTTCGCCGGTGCGCGAATTTTCCAGTCGCCAGCCGCCGTCCGGCTTGTTTTCAAAATGCAGCGGTTTCGGGAGCGGCTGGCCAGCGAGCGCGGCGGGCAGATACAGCCAGCTGAAGCGCAGCGGCGCGCTGCCGTGCCCGCTGAAACTCCAGTTCTTTTGCGGAAATTTGATGAGCCAGCGATTCGTGGTCGTTTGCGCGGAGAGAATGGCCATCGGGGTTTTGTCGAATTGAATCAGGCAATTACCCTGGTCATCGCGCGCGAGCACGAGGTCGCCGCCGAATTCTGGCAGACCGCTTTTGGGTCGCCACAGCGCCTGGCCCTGCTGGACGTGCCAGCCGGAGTCAGTGGCGTTGAACAGGCTTTGCGTCGAGGTTTTGCAGCCACAGAGCAAAACAAGCCCAGCCAGCAAAAGTGAAGTGCGGGCGGTTTTCAGCATGGCGGTGGCAGCAAGTTCATCGGTTAATCGTCCGGCGATTTGTGATTTTTTCAACTTAAATCCACTGGATCAATGTCCACCGCTAGCGTCACGTCGTCCGGCAGCGAAAGCGGCGTGGTGATTTTTCCCAGCGCCGCGCTCAATTTACTCATCGCCCGCGTGCGCAGCATGATTTGAAAACGATAGAGGCTTTCCGCGCGGGCGAGCGGCGCGGCGGCTGGGCCGGAAACTACCAAGTCTTTCAATTCCGTTTTTATTTTTTCCAGCTCGCGCTTCAAATGTTCGGCGGAAAATTTCACTTTGTCTTCGCTGCGGCCCTTCAGCGTGAGCAGCGCGACGCGGCTGAACGGCGGATAGTTTAGTTGTTTTCGAAATTCCAGCTCCTGTTCAAAGAAGCCGTTGAAGTCATGCCGGCGCGCGTATTGGATGGCCGGATGAAACGGCGTGAATGCCTGCACAAAAACTTCGCCTTCGATATCGCCGCGCCCCGCGCGACCGGAAACCTGCGTGAGCAGTTGGAAAGTGCGTTCGCCGGCGCGGAAATCCGGCTGGTGCAGCGCCATGTCCGCGTAGATGATGCCGACGAGCGTGACGTTCGGAAAATGCAGCCCCTTCGCGATCATCTGCGTGCCGATGAGAATGTCAATGTCGCCATGCTTGAACGCGTCGAGCACGCGGCGATAATCCTCCTTGCGCTTCATTACGTCCGCATCCATGCGTTTGATGCGCGCGCGCGGGAAAAGTTTCCCTAGCACGTCCTCGACCTTCTGCGTGCCTAGGCCGGAATAGCGGATGCCGGGATTGCGGCATTTCTCGTTCGGGCAAGCCTTGGGCACCTGTTCGGTGTAATTGCAAATGTGGCAGCGCAACAGTTGTTCCGGCCGATGATACGTGAGCGCGAGCGAACAGTTCGGACATTCGCACACATGGCCGCACTTTTCGCAGACGAGCGAGGACGAATAGCCACGCCGGTTCAAGAACAGAATCGTCTGCTCCTTCTTTTCGAGCCGCTGCGTGATGGCTTCCTTCAGCTGCGGCGAAAAAATCGGCGTGCCCTTGCCGTCGCGCTTGGCCTGCCGCATGTCCACGACGCGGACGAGCGGCATTTTCTGGTCATCCACGCGCTCCGGTAATTCCAGCAGTGTGAATTTTCCTTTCTGGCAGTTGTAAAAACTTTCCAGAGCCGGCGTGGCCGAGCCGAGCACGACGACGGCATTTTCCATCTGCCCGCGCATCACCGCCACGTCGCGCGCGTGGTAGCGCGGCGCTTCCTCCTGCTTGTAGGTGTGCTCATGTTCCTCGTCCACGATGATGAGGCCGAGCGGTTCGACCGGTGCAAAAATCGCCGAACGCGCGCCGATGACGATGCGGGCGCGGCCTTGGCGAATCTTGTGCCACTCATCATGCCGCTCGCCGGCGGAAAGGTGTGAATGCAGCACCGCGACGAGCGTCTGCAATTTGCCGGAGCTGAACCGCGCCTTGAACCGCTCGACCGTCTGCGGCGTTAGCGCAATTTCCGGCACGAGCACGATCGCGCCTTGGCCCTGTTCCAGCGCGTGCGCGATGGCCTGCAAATAAACTTCCGTCTTGCCCGAGCCGGTGACGCCGTGCAGCAGAAACGTGGCGGTTGGAAGCTGGGAGTTGGGAGTTGGCGAAACCCTCGCGTCCATGGCCGCCGAGATTTTTTCCAGCGCGACGGCTTGCGCGGGATTCAGCACCAGTGGCTGCGAGGCGAGGATGGTTTCCTTGGCGTAAGGATCGCGCTCGGAAATTTCGTTAGCGATGGCAATCAATCCGCAGTCTTCCAGCTTGCGCACCGTGGCGGCGGTGGTTTCCGCCAGTTCGACGAGTTCGGCCAGCAGAATTTCGCGGCGCTCCTCGACGATATTCCAAACCTCCTGCTGGCGTTTGGGCAGCTTCGGAAATACGCCGGTCACTGGCAGCGCGCGGACAAAAAGCCGTTCGCGCCAGCTGGCATCCTCCTTGCGCACGGCTTCGGGTAAAACGCTTTTCAACGCGGTTTCCGGCGCGCAGCAGTAATATTCGCCGATCCATCGCGCGAGCTTCAAAACCTTCGCCGTGACGAGCGTTTGCGCGCCGATGATTTTGAGAATGGGTTTGAGATTGGCATGCCCGGATTCTTCGGCGACGGCGGTGACGACGCCGAGAATTTTTCGCGCGCCGAACGGCACTTGCACGCGGCTGCCCACGTCCAGCTGTCCAGCCAGCTCCGGCGGAATCGAATAATCGAATTCTTTTCGCAGCGCGATTTCCAAGCTGACCCGGGCAATCATTTTCAGTCGCGTGTGATGGCGCGCATTTCGGCTTCGAGCTGACGGCGCACTTCCTCGCGCTCGGCGTCACTCGCGTTGGCCGGCACGCGGAAGGTTTTGCCGAGCGTCACGTCGCAGCGCGCCAGCGGCAGCGGGATTTGAAAGCGATCCCAGCTTTTCACGGAAATTTTCCAGTTCAAATTCAGCGCAGCCGGGACGATGGGCAAGCCGGTCAATTGCGCGAGTTTGGTGATGCCCTCCTGAATTTCGTAGCACGGGCCGCGCGGGCCATCCGGCGTGACGGTCAGGTCGTAGCCGCGTTCCGCCCACGTCGTCATTTCGAGCATCGCCTGCGCGCCGCGCCGGCTGGACGAACCGCGCACCGCGTGGACGCCGAACCACGCGAGCGTGCGCGACAGAAATGCGCCGTCCTTGCTCGCGCTCACCAGCGCCGCCATGCCCGCGCCGCGATTATGCGGCCGGCGGCAGACGTCTAAAACCTTGATACATGTCGCCAGCCGGTTGTGCCAGATGCAGAAAATGACCGGGGTCGGCGCGCCCGGCAAAAAAAATTCCGAAGGCGTGCGCAGCCGGCAACGCACCGTGAGCAACAACCCGCGTAGCGAAAGGAACAACACCAAAGCTCCCAGCCGCTGATGCCACTTCGGTGCGTGCGGCACTACGATTCCGCTGCGCTTTGCGATTTTAGGTTTTGGATTTTCCACGGGCGGCATTGCTTCAACCTTTTTTCAGGCACGCGCGGACAAGCTGTTCCACCGTGGCCTGCGCTCCGAGCATCGCCTGCGCGGCGCGCACGGCGTCGTGCGCTTCAACTTGTTTGAAGCCCAGCGCCATCAGTGCCAGTGTGGCGTCGTTGGTTTTCTGGTCGTCGGGCGTCAACGAATGTTTGGCGCTCGCGGCTTCGAGTGCGCCGGCCGCGCCGATTTTGTCGCGCAGCTCTACCACGATGCGCTCGGCGGTTTTTTTGCCAACGCCGGAAATCTGTGAAAGCGATTTCACATCGCTGCCGGCCACCGCGCCGCGAAACGTCACGGCGTTCATGCCGCTCAAAATATTCAGCGCGGTTTTCGGGCCGATGCCGCTGACGTTGTTGATGAGCATCCGAAACAAGTCGCGCTCCACCGCCGTCGCAAAACCGTAAAGAATGTGCGCGTCTTCGCGGATGATTAGCTGCGTGAGCAGCTTTACCGGCTGACCGGGCGCGGGCAGCTTGTCGAACGACGACAGCGGAATCAGCGCCTCGTAGCCGACGCCGTTGACGTCAACAATGACCTGCGTGGGGAGTGCTTCGACGAGTTTGCCTTGGAGAAAAGTAATCATGTTAAATTTTCTTCGGCGCGTTCAGGCTGTAGCGTGAGTTTTCCCGCGCGTGGGTTAGCGCCAGCGCCAGCGCATCCGCCGCGTCGGGCGCGGGCAGTTCGGCGAGGCTCAGCATCCGCTGCACCATCTTGGCCACGGCGATTTTCTGCGCCGCGCCGTAGCCGACGATGGCCTGCTTCACTTTACGTGTGGCGATTTCGTAAATGTCCAAACCGGCTTCGGCCACCGTTGCCATCGCTGCGCCGCGCGCCTCGCCCATGATGATGGCTGTCTTCAAATTTTGCGCGAAGAAAAGTCCTTCGACGACACACACTGTCGGCTGATGTTCGCGCAGAATGTCGCGCAGTGTCTGTGAAATTCTGGCGAGGCAGCGCGAGCGTGCCCAGTCTTTGGGGCAGGCGATCGTCCCGTGCGTGAGCGTGACCGGCGCGGATTTTTCCACGCGGATGACGCCGTAGCCGGTGCCGCGCAGCGAGGGGTCGATGCCCAGAATGATTTGATTCATCATCGGCGGGGCGAGGCGCGGAGCAACGGCCGAAAAATTCGCATGCGATTTTTTTCCGCCGAGGCGCTGCTGCATCTGCTCGAATTGTTGCCGGGAAATACCCACGCGAACAGGTTGCCAGCGGGCGCGGACGGGCAAAAGCAAAAACGCCGCGACGGAGTCGTCGCGGCGCGCGGGAAACGGGCGGTTCAGTGGTTTTGGCCCGGCCAGTTCGGAAATTTGGAATTGTT
Organism: uncultured Verrucomicrobia subdivision 3 bacterium; assembly: GCA_903889895.1. Taxonomy (GTDB): domain Bacteria; phylum Verrucomicrobiota; class Verrucomicrobiia; order Limisphaerales; family UBA11358; genus UBA11358. Next base: position 15,384 of record CAISYZ010000056.1, read on the forward strand.
GGCCTGCGACTGAAAGGCGGCGATGGACGGCGCTGCCGGAGCACTCGGCATGACATTGTGCGACACGGACGGCTGGTAGGTCGGCCGGATTTCGACGTGCTGCTGACGATCGCCAGCGAGCCACGGATTGATGGCCGGCGCAGAATTAAACTCCTTGGTTTGCCCTTGGACAGCCGCGCTGCTCGGCCAGTCGCTACCGGCGCGACTGGCTGCTGGCGCGGGGGAATTTAGCGCCTGATTGTTGTTAATTAGGTGGCCGTTGTATCCCGATTGACGCTGGTCGAGGTGCTTGCCCGGCGTTTGGGGAGTTTGATTTTGATTCGGCTGCGCATGTTCGGGAATCTCCAAGTTGCCAGAATGCGACGATGGCAGCGCGGGTTCCGCAACCGGCGAACGATGTCCGCTGCTGTTGCCAGGGAAATTATTGTTGAATTCACCGCCCGTCGAAGTGGGTTCGCGGTGAACGACTCCGCCACCTGTGGTTGAGGTTGTGGTTGGGCTTGCGCCAAAATTACGCGAGCCTGAATTCACTCCGACGCCAGCCCAGCCGTGGCGGCTGGCGTTGGGCAGGGAACCAACCTGCACCGGCTGGATGGGATGGTGCGTGGCGGCACCGATAGCGGCCACGGAAATGCCGCGGTTAACAATCGTGCGGTTGTTTGCGCCGTAATTGTTGATGATCGTGGTCCGGTTGAAGATGGCCGTGATCTGCACCGGCGGCACACAGAAACGGCGCGGCTGCAATTCGCAGAAATGATCCATGCTGACAAAAGTGTAGCAACTGGCGGACAGCCCGAAGTCAAAGCCCACAGTCACGCTCGCGCCTTGGTAGAAAAAGCCAACGCCCGGTTGATAAACCGTAAACGGCGGCAGCGGTGCCCAGCCGCAATAATCGTCGCAGGAACGCCATGCGACCCACGACGGGGCCCAGACGGTGTCCGGCCACCAGATCCAGCCGAAGCGGTCATGATGATACCAGCGTCCGTAGTGGAACGTGATACCCCACGCATACGCGGAATCCCAATACCAGCCATAATCGGTATAAACCCAGTGGCCGCGGTCGCAATAGGGCTGCCAGGTCGAATCATAAATCACCACCGTCGGCCGCCAGCAGCGGCCGTAGCCATCGACGTCGATCCACTGGCCGTAAGGCGTCAGCGTGTTGTCAAAATCATTCACCGTAACTTCGGTGCTGGGCGGCGCACTGTTCGCCGAGTCGGTCGGAGCCGGGCTGGCGGCCGGCGGCGGCGCTGCGGCGGAAAGATTTTTGTCGTGTTCAATCATGGCGTTAACCAAGTCTGACGAAACGCCGGCATCGGTCAGCGTGATGATCGTGTCGGCATCCAGATTGAAGGCACTCGGACAACTGGTGATATAACTTTTGATTACGCTGGCATCCATGCCGGCCTGGGCGAGCTTGAGAACTTCGGCGACCGGCGTTCCGGCAGCGACGCCCGCTGGCAATGCGCTCGCTGCGGAGGGTGGCGGAATCGGCTGAGCATGGACTTGAATTTTGTAACCGGCGGCAGCCACGATGGCCACCGCCAAGGCAATCAAGGTTTTTGAGGCGAAATGATTTTTCATAAGATGTTTGGCTGTAGTTGACCGTCGTTAAATCTAACAAGTGTAAGACGCGGAAGTTGCGACCATCGTTCAGCTGCATTGTTTAAGCTGTTATTGTTAAACGAGTTAATTTTTCAACCACACCGGGTTTCTGGGCGATTAAAACCCTTGCAAAGCGTAATTTTCGGCATGTCACCGGTTTTGGCGATGGTTTCAATCTGGAAAATAGTTATATTGTCGCCATGAATTTCCGTGGCAATTTTTGTATGCTCTGGCTTTGTCTGGCGACTTCACTCATCGCGGGCGAACCGCTTTACACACCACCGGTGTCGCCGCACGCGGATTATAATTTCAATCCCGGCTGGAAATTTATCCGCGAAGATGTTGCGGGCGCGGAGCAGGTCGCGTTCGACGACTCGAAGTGGGCGGACGTCAGCGCGCCGCACACTTACAACGACGCGGATTCTTTCGGTGCCATCATCAGCCACAGCGGCGGCGATCGCAAAGCCTGGGCGGGAATAGCTTGGTATCGGAAACATTTCAAGCTGCCCGCCAGCGCGAAGGATGGAAAAGTTTTTCTCGAATTTGAAGGGTTGAAACAAGCCGGTCGTTTTTGGGTGAACGGCAAACTCGTTGGCCGGTTTGAAAACGGCATCACCGCGTGTGGCCTCGACCTCACCGGCTTTGTCAATTTCGGCGACGCAGACAATGTCATCGCCGTGAAGGTGGACAACCGCAATGATTACGCCGAAGAAGCGACCGGCGTGGGCTACGAATGGATGGGTCGCGCGTTCAATCCGAATTACGGCGGGCTCAACCACGACATTGTGCTGCACCTCACTGGCAAGGTTTACCAGACGCTGCCGCTTTACGAAAATCTCAAGACGACCGGCGTCTATGTTTACGGATCAAACTTCGACATCAAAAACAAAACCTGCGACGTGAACATCGAGGCGCAGGTGAAAAATGAATCCGGCGACCAGCAGTCCATCACGCTGTCGGCAGTGGTCGTGGATGCCGCCGGCAATGTCTGCGCCAAACTCGCGAGCGACGCGCTGGATCTGGTGAGCGGCGAAACTGAAATGTTCACCGCGAACGGCAAGCTAACGGACGCTAAATTCTGGAGCGACGAATTGCCCAATCTTTACGCGGTTTATTCCATTTTGGCCGTGAACGACAAAATCGTGGATGTGCAAAAAATTACGACCGGTTTCCGCAAGGCGCAATTCAAAGGCGGCGCGGGCACCGGCGGCGTCTGGCTCAACGACAAATTTGTCTGGCTCACCGGCTATTCGCAGCGCTCGTCGGACGAATGGGCGGGACTCGGCGAGGCGTATCCCGATTGGATGCATGATTACAACGCCAGCCTCATCCGCAGCACGCACGCGAATTTTATCCGCTGGATGCATATTTCGCCGCAGGCCGCGGATGTGCGCGCGTGTGACCAGGCGGGCGTCGCCGAAGTTTGTCCCGCCGGTGACAAGGAAGGCGATCCGGTTTTGGATAAGCGCTTGCAGCCCGCTGCCGCCGCACGCGAATGGGAACAGCGCCTTGAAGTGATGCGCGACTCGATGATTTATTTCCGCAACCATCCCAGCATCCTGTTTTGGGAGGCGGGCAACAACCATATCACCACCGAGCATTTGAAGCAGATGGTGGAATTGCGGAAAGCGTATGATCCGAACGGTGGCCGTGTTCTCGGCTGCCGCACGTTGAATGATCCCGGTGCCACGCCCATTGCGGAATATTTTGGCGTGATGATTGGCCAGGACCCGCGCACCGACGCGCTGACCAGCCGCACGGAACAGTTTCGCGCGTTCAGCCTGGAGCGCCGCGACCGCGCGCCGTTCATCGAGACGGAGGATTTTCGCGACGAGGCCGCGCGCCGTTTCTGGGACGATTTTTCGCCGCCGCATTTTGGTTTCAAAAAAGGCGAGAACGACACTTACGCGTGGAACTCGGAGACATTTTGCATCGCAGCGGCGGAGCGTTATCACGCCTACGCGAGCAACAAAATTTCCAATTCCGATCCGGCGCATTCCAAATGGTCGGCCTACGCCTCGATTTACTGGTCGGACTCGAACGCCGACGGCCGGCAGGACAGCAGCGAGGTCTGCCGTGTCAGCGGCAAGGTGGACGCCGTGCGCTTGCCAAAAGAGGCTTACTACGTCTATCGCGTGATGCAGAATGACGCGCCGGACATCCACATCATCGGCCATTGGACTTATCCGGCGAACACGGTGAAGACAATTTACGTCGCCGCGAACCACTGCGACAGCGTGGAGCTTTTCGTGAACGGAAAATCGCTTGGAAAATCTTCAGCCCCGATGCACGGCTACCTCTTCGCGTTCCCGAAAATTGAATTTGAGGCCGGCAAAATTTCCGCCGTGGCGAAGGCGGGCGGCAAGATGGTCGCGCAGGATGAGATTGAAACCGCTGGCGAAGCCAGAGCGCTGAAACTCACGCCGCACGTCGGTCCGAACGGCTTGCAGGCGGACGGTTCGGACGTGGCGTTCTTTGACGTGGAAGCGGTGGACGCGCAAGGCCGTCGCTGCCCGACCGATGAAGCGCGTGTGGATTTCAAAGTGACCGGCCCGGCGATTTGGCGCGGCGGCTACAACAGCAGCAAAATAAATTCAATCAACAATCTTTATCTCGACACCGAATGCGGCATCAATCGCGTCGCGCTTCGTTCCACATTGACCGCCGGCAAAATCACGCTGACCGCCACGCGCGCCGGGCTGGAGCCGGCGACGGTTCAGTTGGAGTCGAAGCCGGTGGCAATCACCGAAGGCTTGGAACGCTAAGGTTTTTCCGCCGCGTTTTCAGTTGCATTGCGGCGCGCAACCGCTAAACAATTTGGCTGGCAATGGAGTTTGCCTTCCCCGATGGGAAAACCGCCTGACCGTTTCAGCGCTGATGACTCCTACGAATTAAGAACATTCGCAGGAGCCTTATGAATATCGCCTATCTTTGGGTTGCCCTTGGCGGCGCGCTTGGCAGCGTCCTCCGCTTCTGGGTCAATGAGCTGGTGTTGCAGCGAACCGGCTCCAGCTTTCCGCTGGGCATTCTCATCATCAATGTCACCGGCTCGTTTCTCATCGGCGTTTTCGCCGCGTTCACCGACCCGGACGGACGCATCCTAGCGTCGCCCAGCGTGCGGCAGTTTTTGATGATCGGGATTTGCGGTGGCTACACCACGTTCTCCTCCTTCAGCTTGGAAACACTCAAGCGGATGCAGGACGGCGACTGGTTCTACGCCGGCGCCAACATTGTCCTGTCCGTCGTGCTTTGTCTGGTGGCGGTCTGGCTTGGTTATCTGCTCGGGACCATGTTCAATTCGATGAAAGGAAACTGATATGCAAATTCCAAATGACGCGCAACTGCTCCGGATTTTCCTCGGCGAAAGCGACCGCTGGGAACACCGGCCGCTCTATGAAGCCATCGTCCTCGCCGCGCGCGAACAGCATCTGGCCGGGGCCACGGTGCTGCGCGGGCCGATGGGTTTCGGCAAGGCCAGCCGCCTGCACACGGCGAAAATTTTGCAGCTCTCCATGGATTTGCCGCTCGTCATCGAAATTGTGGACAGCGAGGAGAAAATAAATTCCTTCCTGCCCACGCTGGAAAAAATGCTCGGCGGCGGTCTCGTGACTTTGGAAAAAGTCAAAGTGCTGCACTATCGCGGCAGCGCCGACAAGCTCGCGTGAGTCGCCGGCAAAAAATAATCCCGCGCTTGCATTTCCCGGTTCAAGCGGGATAATCGCCTCATGTCCGATCCGTTGCTTGCCATCGAGCATTTGCGTGTGGATTTTCCGGAGGTCGTCGCCGTAAACGATTTGTCGCTCGTCATCGAGCCGGGTGATGTCTGTGGTCTCATCGGTCCGAACGGCGCGGGCAAGACAACCACCATGCGCGCGATTTCCGGTTTGCAGGAATTTACGCGCGGCTCGGTGCGCGTGGCTGGCCACGAACTCGCGCGCGAGCCGGATGAATTGAAACGTCGCCTCGGTTTCATGCCGGATTTTTGCCCGACCTACGACCAGCTCACCACATGGGAATTTCTCGAACACTACGCCCGCGCCTTCGCCGTGCCGGAACGCGCAGAGCGCATCGAAGAATGTCTCGAACTCACCTGGCTCACGGACAAACGCGATTCGCTGTGCGAAGAATTGTCGCGCGGCATGAAGCAGCGGCTTGTGCTCGCAAAAACACTATTGCCAAATCCGCAGGTGCTGTTACTCGATGAACCCGCCAGCGGCCTCGACCCGCTTGGCCGTATTGAGCTGCGCAAAATTCTTTTGCAACTGCGCGACGCGGGCAAGGCTGTTTTGATTTCCTCGCACATCCTCACCGAGCTGTCCGGCTTCTGCAACAAGGCTGCCATCATGGAGCGCGGCAGACTTGTGAAATTCGGCACCATCGCCGACCTCGGCCATCAGATGAGCCAGCGCAAAATTTCCGTTAAGTGGCGCACGGCGGCCGATAAAGCTTTGGAAATTTTAAAAATTTCCGGCGCAAAAATTCTCGAAGCTTCCGCCGTCGGCGCGACGTTTGATTTTGACGGCGGCACGGATGCGTTGGATGAACTGCTGAAAACCCTCGTCACGCAGGGCGTCCGCGTGGCCGAATGGCGCGGTGTGGGTGACGATCTGGAACAAATCTTTTTGCAATCCGGCGCGAAGGAGCTGATGTGAAACTTTCCGAGAACCCCATTTTCCTCACGCACAAACGCCTCGTCCACCGCGGCGGCGTGCTGGCGGCGGTGCTCATCGCCGCGCTCATCGGTTTCAGCCTACTCATCGGGCTGTTGAACAGTTTGAGCGAGACGAACCTTGGCTGGAATCATCGTTCACCAGAATACGTCGGTAAAAGTTGTTACGCTTGGATCATCGGGGTTGAGATTTTAATTTTGGTGATTGGCGGTTTCAGCCGCATCGCCCGCGCGATGCAGGAAGACCGCAAAGCCGGACTGTGGGACAGCAACCGGCTGACGCCGTTGAAACCGTCGGAGATTGTCCTCGGCTACTGGCTCGCGCCCGCGTTGCGGGAATTTTACATGGCGGCAGTGCTCGCGGGCTTCGGCCTGATTGTCGTGCTCGTCGCGCATTTGCCGGTCTCGCTCTGGCTCGGCACGCAGACGCTGATTTTGAGCACGGCGTTTTTTTGCGGCCTGCTCGGCATGCTGGTGGGAATGGCCATGCAAAAATCCTCTGGCATCCTGTTCGTTCTCGGCCTGATTTTCACCTATCCGTTCGCCTTCATCGCACCCGGTCGCATACTCACGAATTTTTTATTTCCAATCTACGGCATGGTGAACTTGTTTCACGTCCGTGAACACGACTGGTCGCGCGACACGGAATTATTCGGGTTGCCGGTGCCGGCCATCGTCATCAGCCTTGCTTTACAGGTCGCCATCGGCTGGTTCGTCTGGCGCGTGCTCGTGCGGAAGACCGCGAATCCTTTTCAACCGCTGCTCCTGCGCTGGGAAGCGATTTCCATTTTCAGCATCCTCGTCTTTGCCCAGCACGCGCTGGTTTGGGGCGGCTGGAACGAAGCCGAATACGGCAGCCGTAACGAACAACTGCTCTGCATCACGCACGGCGGCACACTGCTTGTCGGCCTCGCGATGTTAATGCTCGCCAGTCGCCCGCCCGAGCAAGTGCGCGTGGAAGCCATGCGGCTTGGCCTACAAAGTGTCGCGCAGATTTTTTCGCGCAGCAGTGTGTCGCTCGCGCTTGCGCTCGGCGGTGTTTCGGCGTTGGCGATGACATTGCAATTTTATACGCACCTCGCCAACGACCTGTCGCGGCTGGGGGTCGCCGTGGTAAATCTCCTAAACATATTCGTCATCTTCTCGCTGCTGCTCGAATTCTGCCGCCTCCGCCATAAGCGTCGCTCGCTCGGCTTTGCTGCGCTCTGGCTTTTTGTGCTTGCGGCCGTGCCGCTGATTTTGGCCGGGGTTTTCCAGAGCGTGGAAATTGCGCGCAACTGCCTGCTGGCTCCCGGCTTTATCGCGCTGGCCGACGGCAGAGATTTTCCCCCGCTGCACACCGTGAATTGTTTCCACCTCGCCATCGCCGTGTTTATTTTCTTCAACTGGCGGCGGCAGTGGCAAAAATTGCTCCAGCGCGCGGCTTGAACCGGTAGCGTTTTGGAAAATTGCATTGTCCCTCACCGCTTTTCGCGGCAAGCTGTGCGCTTCATTATGCAGCAGGTCAACCTCGGCATCATCGGCGGCGGCACGGTCGGCAGCGGCGTTTACGAAGCGCTCGCGCGCAACGGCTCGCTCCTCGCCTCCCGCATCGGCGCGAACGTCAAAGTCCACCGCGTCGCCGTGCGCGACTTGAAGAAGAAGCGCGCCACGGCCATTCCCGCCAGCCTGCTCACGACCGACTGGCGCGAGGTCGTTTTTGATCCGAACGTCCAGCTCATTGCCGAACTCATCGGCGGCACCACCACCGCCCGCGAAATCATTCTGGCCGCGCTGAAACTTGGCAAACCCGTCGTCACCGCCAACAAGGCGTTGCTCTCCGCGCACGGTGAGGAATTGTTCGCCGCCGCTAAGAAATACGGCACCAATCTTTATTACGAGGCCAGCGTTTGCGGGGGCATTCCCATCATCAAGTCGCTGCGCGAAGGTTTTGTCGGCAACCGCATCAACGCGCTTTACGGCATCGTCAACGGCACTTGCAATTACATCCTCACGCGCATGAAGCTCGAAGGCGCGGATTTCGGCGCGGTGCTCGCCGACGCGCAGAAGCTGGGCTACGCCGAGACGCCGCCGGACCTGGACATTGACGGCCACGACGCGGCGCACAAGATTGGCATTCTTGCGTCACTCGCGCACGGATTTTGGGTAAAACCGAAAAAAGTTTTTGTTGATGGCATCCGCCATGTCTCCGCGCTGGACATCAAATACGCCGGCGAACTCGGCTACACCATCAAGCTCATCGGCACGGTGAAAAAATCGGAGAACAGCAGCCGCGTGCAGGTTTCCGTCTATCCAACGCTCGTGCCCAACAGCCATGTGCTCGCCAGTGTCAACGGCGTGTTCAACGCCGTTTTCGTGCGCGGCGACATCGTGGGCGATTCGCTGTTCTACGGACGCGGCGCGGGCAAGGACGCCACGGCCAGTTCTGTCTTGAGCGACATCGGCGATGCGGTTTTGGATTTGAAGACCGGCATAAAAAACCGTTTGCCTGCGTTCGTGCCGCACGAACGCGCCGGCGCGGTTGCGCCCATCAGCGAAGTCGTTTCGCAATATTTCGTCCGGCTCAACGTGGTGGACAAGCCCGGCGTGCTGGCGAAAATCGCGACGATTTTTGGCCAGGCGAACATCGGCATTTCGTCCGTTATCCAGCCGGAAGGCGAAGAAGGCGAAAGTGTGCCGCTGATTTTCATGTTGCATTACGCCACCAACGGCGTCGCCGCGAAGGCGCTCGCGAAAATCGCCAATCTGCCGACGGTCAAAGGCAAACCGGTGATGATCCGCGTGGAAAATTTCGAGTGATATGGCCGGAATTCTTTTTCACAGCACCAACCGAAAATCGCCGGCAGTCAATCTGCGCGAAGCGCTGCTGCAAGGCCAGGCGCCGGATCGTGGATTGTATTTCCCGAAACAATTTCCGCGCTTCACGTTCAACGAACTCGCCGCTTTTTCGCGGCTGCCGTATAACGAAATCGCGTTCCGCGTGCTGTCCAAGTTTACCGAAGGCATCGTTGCGCCGGATGAACTCGCGCAGATGTGCGCGTCCGCCTACAACTTTCCCGTGCCGCTGGAGGTCGTTAATTTCCGCACCTTCCTGATGCGGCTCGACCAAGGGCCGACGGCGTCGTTCAAGGATTTCGCGGCGCAAATGATGGCGCGGCTGTTCGGCAAATTTCTGCGCGAGGACGGCAAACAAGTCACGATTCTCACCGCGACGAGCGGCGACACCGGCTCGGCGGTGGCGCACGCGTTCCATAAAATTCCCGGCGTGCGCGTCATCGTTTTGTTTCCGGCTGGCGAAGTCAGCGACAGCCAACGCAAGCTGATGACCACGCTGAAGGACAACATCCGCACGGTGGAGATCAACGGCAAATTCGACGACTGCCAGGCGATGGTGAAGCGCGCATTCGCGGATCCTGATCTGGCGCATCTGCCGCTGTCGTCTGCGAACTCCATCAACATCGGCCGGCTGCTGCCGCAGAGCGTTTATTATTTTTACGCCGCATCGCGCGTCGCGCAGGCGGGCGAGCCGATCGTGTTCTCCGTGCCCAGCGGTAACTTCGGCGACATGATGGGCGCGATTGTCGCGCGGGAAATGGGTTTGCCGGTGCGGAAAATCGTCGCGGCGGTCAACGACAATGATGCGTTTCCAAAATTTTTGACGACCGGCAACTACGAAAAGATTTGTCCGTCGCGCAATTCACTTTCCAACGCGATGAACGTCGGTCATCCGAGCAACCTCGCGCGGCTGGTTTCCGTTTACGGCGGTCAAATGGACGAGACCGGTAAGATTAACCAGATGCCGGATCTCGCGGCGCTGCGACAGGATATTTTTTCATCGTCGATTTCCGACGAGCGCACAGTCACCGGCATCCGCGATTTCTGGAATCAATTTCAACTGCTGCTCGAACCGCACGGTGCCGTGGCGTGGCAAGGGCTCCAAGACTGGACTGCGCAGGAACCGCTCGGCAACACGCCGGCGGTCATCGTCGAGACGGCGAATCCGGCGAAATTCCCCGTCGAGGTGCAAAAAGTCGTGGGCTGGGAACCGGACGTGCCGGCCAACATGCTCGCGTCGCTCAAATTGGTCGAGGATTATGACCGCATGGGGGCGGACTATGAAAAGTTCAAGAGCTACTTGCTGGCGCGGCATTGAGCGCGCGTTGGGCGACACATCTTTTTGGTGACGAGTCCGGCTACCGTGTGTAGGCTGAATCCATGAAAATAAAAATCGCCATTCAAATTGTTGCGCTGGTTTTGTGCGCTGCATATTCCAATCAGTCGTTCGCCCAGACGAACCAGGTTAATGCGGCAACCAGTGTCCGTCCGGCTGCCGACGCTGCGGCGGGAGATTTGGTGACCAGGGCGGGCACGGTTTACAAAAAATTCCATGTCGAAAAAGTCGACGCCAGCGGAATCCTGATTAGCTACACTCCCGATAATGGCGGAATCGGCATGACGCGGATTTCTTTTGATTTGCTGCCGGATAATTTGCAGAAGCAATACGGATATGATCCGCAATCGGCACCTTCCAGCGGACCGGCTCCGGCGCTGCGCCCGAGCGGTCAAAATCCCGCACCAGCTCCGCCAACGGGTCCGATTGGCAGTTAGCTTGTCACGTCTGCCCGATGTTTTGCGGTCACGGCTGTTGCAGGGGAAGGTTGACACCCGCCGAATTATTTGTTGAATAATGCGCATTACCAATCAAGAAGGCTAACAATGCGCATACTACTGGCTGATGACGAACGTAAAGTGGCGGAACATATCCGGGCCGGGCTGGTGGCCGAGGGCTACGCCGTGGATGTGGCTCATGATGGCGACGAGGCTCTCTGGCTGGCTGAGTCCAGCACTTATGACGCGTTGCTGCTGGATATCAACATGCCGCTCAAGGACGGCATCACCGTCGTCCGCCTGCTGCGGCGCAAGGGCGTGGTGGCACCGGTAATTTTTCTCACGGCGCGGGATGACATCGAGGACAAGGTGCGCGGGCTGGATGCCGGCGCGGATGATTATCTGACCAAGCCATTTTCCATCGTTGAGTTGCTGGCCCGGCTGCGCGCGGTGCTGCGGCGGCAGCGGCCACAGGCGACGAATCTGGTGCGGGTTGGTGATTTGGAGCTGGATTTGGTGACGCACGCGGCGCGGCGCGCTGGCGAGCAGATTGAGCTGACGCGCCGGGAGTTTGCGCTGTTGGAATTTCTCATCAACGCCTCGCCGAAGCCGGTAAGCAAGACGGCAATTGTTGAGCATGTCTGGGATCAACACTTCGATTCCGAAACGAACGTGGTCAATGTTTACATCAAGATGCTCCGGCGGAAAATTGACCGGCCCGGGCTGGCACCGCTGATCCACACGGTGCGCGGTGTGGGTTTTGCGCTGCGGGAGGGTGAACCGTGAATTCCCTGCGGTCGCGACTCACATTGTGGTATGGCCTCGGGTTTGCGGTAGTGGCGGCGGCGTTTATTTTTCTCCTGCACCTGACGCTGGAGTCGCAGCTGCTGGAAAAGGCCTGTAACAAAACCTATCCCGATCTGCCGGACTGGAAACTGCACGACAGTTTGACGGAGGCGGAGGTGCATCAGATTGCCGACGGGCTGCTGCACGCCGCGCTGTTGTGGCTGATTCCGGTCGTTGTGCTCGCCGTTGCCGGCGGTTATTGGCTGGCCCGGCAATCGTTGCGACCCATTGCCAGTGTGAATCGCCAGCTCGCGGCCAAAAATCCCGGCAATTTGGGTGAGCCGATTTCGCTGCCGGAGCTGGACGATGAGTTTCGCGACCTCGTGCGGCAACTGAATGCATTGCTGGTGCGGCTGGATGATTCGTTTGAAGAGATGAACAACTACGCCGCCAAGGTGGCGCATGAACTGCGCACGCCGCTGGCCATCATCCGACTCAAGGTGGAGCAGGCCGGTGAGCGCATCGCGCCGGAACTGGCCGACGAATTGGAGGGGGAATTACACCGGCTCACGCACGTGATTGAGCAATCGCTGCTGATCGCGCGGGCGGAGCAGGGGCGGCTGATGGCGATGCGCTCGGTGTTCAACCTTTCCAATACCGTGGCGGAAGTGGTGGAGGATTTTCAATTGCTTGCCGCCGAGCAGGACCGGCAGTTCACTTTGAAGTCCGCGCCGGAATGCTGGGTTTCGGCGGATCCGCGCCATGTGCGGCAAATTACACACGCGTTGCTTACCAACGCGCTCAAGCACGGCAGTGGCGATTTCACGGTGCGCGTGAGGCGCTGCGGGGAATTTGCGGCGTTGGTTGTGAGCAACCGCGCCAGTGGAAATTCTCCCAGTGCTGCGGAGCCGACGCTGGGTCTTGGCCTCCGCGTGGTGGCGGCGCTCCTGCGGCTGGAGCCAGAGATGCGGCTGCAGCGCCGGCAGGGCGGGGGCTATCATGTGGCCCGGTTGTTGGTGCCGCTGGTGGAACAGCCGCCGATTTTCAACATTTGATCTTGTCCGAGATTAGGTCGGTATTGGTGCTGCGCCGCCGCTTGAACATAAATTTTTTTTAATACTTCATACACGGCCTTTTAATGGTGCCGGTGGTAGCTTTTGGGGAAATTTCAGGAACGCATAACCTTGATATGACCAAAGCATCCAAACTTTCGCCGCCGGCCCGTCTGGCAAAAACGGTTCGGCTCACCGGCCGTCGCTGGCAAAACTACCTGCCCATCGGAATTACCCTCGCCCTGCCGCGGCTGCTGCGCGCCGACGATCAGGTGGATTACCGCTATGAATATTATGCCGAGGATGCGCGGCGGATGACCATTCAGACCGACTCGGTCTATTTTGAGCAGCAGCTTTCCGACGCCTTCGATGTGAATGGCGAACTGGTTTATGATGGCATTTCCGGTGCCACGCCGACCGGCACGCACGACATTAACGGGAAGGTATTGACCACCGAGGTCAAGGACATCCGCCACGCGGCGAACTTGTCGTTGGACGGCAAGTTGGGCAACGAGACCATCACTCCTGGTTTTGCTTGGAGTCAGGAAACCGACTATCTCTCCTATGGTGTGTCGCTCAACGACGCCATCGAGTTCAATGAAAAAAACACCACGGTTCAAGTGGGCGCTTCGCATAACTTTGACTCGGTCCGCCATGCAGACAAGAAAACCTGGTCCGACAAGGAATCAAGCGAGGGTCTTATCGGCGTCTCTCAATTGTTGACGCCCAAGACCATCCTGGCCGCCGATTTTACCTTCGGCTACGAAAATGGTTTCTTGAGCGATCCTTACCGGCTGGCCCAGTATCACCCGACTATCTTCCCGCCGAATTTTTTCATCGGTGTGCCGGAGCGGCGTCCTGATTTCCGGAGTAAGGAAATTCTTTACACTTCGCTGACGCAATATTTTGACCGCATCAACGGCAGCTTGGAAGGTTCCTACCGCTTTTACAACGATTCCTACGGCATTGTCGCTCACACCGTCGGGCTCACCTGGCATCAATGGCTCGGCAAGCATTTTATCGTGGAACCGCAGGTTCGGCTTTACGAACAGTCCGCCGCCAGCTTTTATAGCACCACTTTTAGCGGCCCCTTCAGTTCCAATCCGGCGGGTATTCATTCCTCGGATTATCGCCTTTCAAATTTATACTCGGTGGATGTGGGCTTGCAGGCAACTGCTCTCGTGTGCAGCCACTTTCATGTGGTGGCCGGCTATCATCGCTACGCCATGTATGGCATGGATGGCAAGACCAGCGCCGCGATGTATCCCAAAGCCAACGTCTTCTCCGTCGGCATTTCGATCCCATGGTAATGACCAGCCCCAACTCCGTGTCGGAAGTTCTCGCCCGCGTCGCGCAGTCCGCGCAGACGTCGGTGGTGAACGGCCTGCACAAGCTGGAATTCCGCGCCATGAGCACGCTTTGCCGCGTGAATTTCCATGGCGTGCCTGCCGATGTGGCGCGCGATTTCCAGCGCGATGTGGTGACGTGGACGGCGCAGTTCGAGGCGCGCTATTCGCGGTTCATCCCCGAGAGCCTGATTGGCCGCATCAACGCCGCCGCCGGCGAACATTGGGTGGAAACCGATCCGGAAACCGACCGGCTGTTCAACCTCTGCCAGGAACTGTTTTTCTTCACGCGCGGCTCGTTTGACCCGACGGCACTGCCGCTCATCAAATTATGGAATTGGAAACAACGTCCCGCCGCGGTGCCGGATGATGCCGCCATTCAAGCCACCTGCGAACTTGTCGGCTGGAATAAAATCCAGCGCCGCCCCGGCGGCATCTTTCTGCCGCAGGCGGGCATGGCGCTGGATCTCGGCGGCATCGGCAAGGAATATGCCGTGGATTGCGTGATGAACATGGCCATCCAACGCGGCATTCCGAATGTGCTGGTTGATTTCGGTCAGGACGTCCGCGTGCGCGGCCATGCGCCGGGAAAAAAATTCTGGTGGATCGGCCTCGACGACGCGAAGAACCCCGGCAAATGTTGGGCGGGCGTCGCGGTCACGGACCATGCCGTTGCCACGTCCGGCGATTACCTGCGCCACTTTGTTTTCAATGGCCGTCGCTACGGCCACATCCTTGATCCGCGCACTGGTTATCCGGCGCTCAACGATTGCCGCGCAGTGTCCATCATCGCCCCGAGTTGCACGATTGCCGGACTGCTCTCCACGAGCGTGTGTATCCTCGGCGCGAAGGAAGGCTTGCAACTTGTCGAACTCCATCCCGGTGCCGCCGGGGCGGTCACCACCGAAACTACCAAACTCTATTCCCGTAAATTCCATGAATACATCCCTGCTTAAAAAATTCACCGCACTGGCGCTGCTCGCTGGAACCTTTTTCACAGCGCAAGCCGCGCTGAAAGTTGGCGATGCCTTGCCGGATCTTGCGAGCTTTAATCTCGAAGGCAAATTACCGGATGCTCTGAAGGGCAAGGTGGTTATTCTTGATTTCTGGGCATCGTGGTGTCTGCCCTGCGCCAAATCATTTCCCGTGCTGGACGAACTGCAAAAAAAATACGCCGACCGGCTGGTGGTGCTGGCGGTCAACATTGATGAGAAATCTGCCAACATGGAAAAATTTCTCGCCAAGCATGCCGTGAGTTTCACCGTCGTGCGCGACGCGGAGCAAAAGCTTGTGGCGGTGGCCGAGCCGGCGACCATGCCGACCTCATTCATCCTCGATGGCGAGGGTAAGGTGCGTTTTCTGCACAATGGTTTCCACGGCGAGGACACGCGCAAGGAATACATCAGCGAAATTGAATCCCTTTTGAAATAAAACCTATGAAGAATAAGGCGTTTTTATTGTTGGCATCGGTTGTGCTGATGACAGTTACCGGTTGCGCTAATGTCAAGCCCTGGCAGCGCGAGCATCTGGCGGATTACACCATGCGCGGCGACCGCGATATCTTGGGGCCCGGCCAGTTGCAGCACATTTGGTTCTCGCGCGAAGAAGCCAGCGGCGGGGCTGGCGTGGGCGGCGGCGGTTGCGGCTGTAATTAAAAATAATTGAACAAGCCTGGCCGAGGCGAAAAGCCTTGGCCCCTGAAAATGAGACAATTGCCCCGAACATTCCCCTTGTTGCTGGCCGCGGCGCTGCAACTCTTGCCGCTGTTGCGGAATATCGTGACCAGCCCGGCTGCCGGTTCCAGCTTTGCCATCATTCTGCGCTGGGGCATCGGCTCGGCGGCGATGGCGGGGGCATACGATGCCTGTTCGGGAGCTAGTGGAATAATCCTGTCAAGCCCAACCAACATTGTAGGCACAGTGGGGGCGCTTATGAATACCAATATCAATATTATTATTGGCGGAGGCAACACAGCGGTGCCCGCTGATGGTTTTATTTTAACAACCATCAATTCTTCTGTGACTTCTCCATTAATAACCAATGGACAATCTACAGCCGTTTGTCTACCTGCTGGATTAACTTTTAGATGCGTCTCAATTAATAATGCGACTAACATCTATGGTGTTTTATCTGGAACCCCTACTATTGCCTGCAAAACGAATATCACCGTCGAAGCATATTATGCTTCAAAAGCTTTGATATTTCCTACGAACATATGGATTACAATCCTTGCGTCGGCACCTCCAATTATTACCAATCAGCCAGTAAATTCGACAAATATTGTCGGCAGCAGTTGCACTTTTAGTATCACGAACGGTGGCTCTAGCCCATTTAGTTACCAATGGTATTTTAATACCAACACCGCGCTGCTCAATCAGACCAATGCTTTACTGACAATCACGAATATCCAACTCACCAATTCCGGGATGTATTCCGTTGCCATCACCAATTCCGCCGGCAGCACTAATTCCGCCTATACGCTGCTCACGGTCTGGCAGCCGCCGATTCTCACGAACCAGCCGGTCGCCCTAACAAACAATGTCGGCACCACCGCCAGCTTCAGTGTCACTGCCGGCGGCACGCCCGCACCAATCTATCAGTGGTTTTTTAACACGAACACCATCCTGGCTGGGCAGACCGCTGCGACTCTCACGCTGAATAATGTTCAGTTGACCAATGCGGGAATTTATTCCGTGTTGGTCACCAACTCCGCCGGCGGCACCAACAGTTTTTATACGCCATTGACTGTCTGGCAGCCGCCGGTGATCACCAACCAATCTTCCAGTTTCACGACAGTAGCCGGCGGCAGTGCGACTTTTAGCGTCACGGCTGGCGGCACGCCTGCGCCAAGTTTTCAGTGGAAATTTAATACCAACACCGTCCTTGCCGGTGCCACCGGCACGACGCTGTCGCTTGCCAATCTTCGCGCCAGTCAGGCGGGAATTTATTCCGTCACCGTCACCAATTCTGCCGGCGGCACGAACAGCGCTTATGTCAATTTGGTGGTGACCAATCCGCCACCGCCCAATTTGAATTGCTTGGTCAATGCTAGCAGCGGCTCGTTTAATTTTACCTTCACGCCGGTCATTGGCCTGACGAATACCATTTTGACCAACGGAGTTCTGGCTGGCGGCACTTGGGGTGTATTTACTAACATTCCGCCGCCCGTCACGGCCACGCCCATCACGCTCACGAATCATCCGGCAATACCGAACCTTTATTATAAAGTTTTGATTCAACCCTGATTTTATATGCCGCTTCGCCTGCAAAGACCCGCCCTGTTGCTTGCCGCACTTTTGCAACTGCTGCCGCTGCTGCGGAACATCGTCACCAATCCCGCTGTCGCAAACAGCTTTGCTTTCATCTTGCGCTGGGGCATTGGCGCGGGTGCGGTGCTCGGTTCAGTGGACGCAGTTTCCGGCGCAACTTCGGTGTTCACCACGCCCAGCTCGATTAGCGGCACGGTGGGCACGGTGTTGAGCAACAACGTGACGGTTTCCATCGGCGGCGGCAATCAGGCGGCCTCCAGCGATTATTTTATCGTGTCTTCGGGTAGCACCAGTTCCTCGACGCTGAGTAGTGGCAAGTCTACCACCGTCGGGATGCCGGCGGGATTGAGCTTCACAGCTTCCTGGGTGAACGGCGCTTCCACCATCGGCGGCTATATTTCCGGCACGCCTACCACGGCGGGCACTTACACTCCAACAATCACCTGCGTCAGCCCCGGCAATGCCTCGCTGGCCCAAACCATCACGATTACCATCACCGGCACCAGCACGCCGACGGCTCCGGCTATTACCACGCCACCAGCCGCCGTCAGTGTGGCGGCTGGAAAAACCGCCACGTTTACTGTCACTGCCAGCGGCACGGCGCCGCTCGGATATTATTGGCTGAAAAACGGAACACCAATGGCGGACGGCGGCAACATTTCCGGTTCCGCCACGGCCACACTTTCGGTGGCCAGCGTCAGTTCAGCGGATGCGGCCAATTATTCCGTGACCGTCAGCAATGTAGCCGGCACTGCCACCAGCGCCACCGCCGCGTTGACCGTGATTTTACCGCCGTCTATCACCACGCAACCGGTGGCGCAAACGCAAGCCGTCGGCGCGAGCGCAAACTTTTCGGTTGCCGCCAGCGGCACGGCGCCGTTGGCGTATCAATGGTTGAAGAACGGAACTGCGGTTGCCAACGGCACCAAATATTCCGGCACGACAACTACCTCATTAGCCATCACCACACTGGCGACGACCGATGCCGGTAATTATTCCGTCGTCATAACCAACCTTGCCGGCGGCATTACCAGTTCGGTTGCGCCGCTGACGGTGGTATCCGCGCCGGTCATCACCACGCCGCCGGCCAATGTTTCGGTCGTCTCCGGCGGCAGCGCCAGCTTCACCGTGGCGGCTACCGGTTCGACACCGCTGACGTATCAATGGCTCAAGGCCGGCAGCCCGCTGATTAATGGCGGCAATATTTCGGGTGCCACCACCGCGACGGTGACGATTGCTCCCGCGACAGGCACGGATGCTACGAGCTATTCCGTGATTGTCTCTAATGCGCTTGGCAGTGTTGCCAGTGCCGGTGCCACGCTCACCGTGGCGGTGCCGCCGGCCATTGTCACGGCTCCGACGGGCGCGACGGTGGTGGCGGGAAGCAATGTTTCGTTCACCGTCACCGCCAGTGGCACCGCGCCGCTGGCGTATCAATGGTTGAAAAATGGCGCGGTGATTTCTAGCGCGACGACGGCGACACTAACGTTGAACAATATTTCCGCCACGGACGCCGCGAACTATTCCGTCACCGTGACCAACGCCGTGGGCAACGTCACCAGCGCCGCCGCCACGCTCACCGTGCTCTTGCCGCCAGCCATCACTACCTCGCCGGTCAGCGCGACGGTAACGCAAGGTAATGCCGCTATTTTCACCGCCGCTGCCAGCGGCACAGCCCCGTTGGTGTTCCAATGGCTGAAAAACGGCGCGCCGATTTCCGGAGCAAATTCCAACGTGCTTTCGTTCACCGCCGTCACCACGAATGACGCTGCGAGCTACTCCGTCGTGGTCACCAACATCGTCGGCAGCATCGCGAGTTCCTCCGCGACGTTGACGGTGCTGGTGCCACCTTCCATCATCACCCCGCCGGTCAGTGCCACCGTGGTCGCAGGCAGCAATGTTACCTTCACCGTTGTCGCCGCCGGCAGTGGGACGTTGACCTATCAGTGGCTCAAGAACGGCGCGTCGATTGGAGGCGCAACTTCCGCGACGCTCACACTCAACAATGTTTCCGCCGCTGACGCCGCAAATTATTCCGTCACCGTTGCCAACTCCACCGCCAGCGTTACCAGCAGCGCTGCTACGCTAACTATTTTATTGGCACCGGTCATTACAACCCAACCGGTCAGTGCGAGCATTGTCCAGGGTAATGCCGCTACTTTCACCGCCGCTGCCAGCGGCACAGCCCCGTTGGTGTTCCAATGGCTCAAAAACGGCGCGCCGATTTCCGGTGCCAATTCCAATGTGCTTTCGCTCACCGCCGTCACCACGAATGACGCTGCGAGCTACTCCGTCGTGGTCACCAACATCGTCGGCAGCATCGCGAGTTCCTCCGCGACGCTGACGGTGCTGGTGCCACCCAGCATCGTTACGCCACCCGCCAGCCTCGCCGTGGTGGCGGGTAATTCCGCCACATTTACCGTTGCCGCCAGTGGCACCGCGCCGTTGGCGTATCAATGGTTGAAAAACGGCGCGGTGATTTCTGGCGCGACGACGGCGACGCTCGCGCTGAACAATGTTTCCGCCACGGACGCCGCGAATTATTCTGTTACGGTTGCCAACGTCGCTGGAAGCGTCACCAGCGCCGCCGCCGCGCTGACCGTGAATTTGCCGCCGAGCATCAGCTCACCGCCGGCGAATCAGTTCGGCGCGATTGGCAGCACTATCAATCTTTCCGTCACTGCGAGCGGCACCGGGCCGTTGAGTTATCAATGGTTTAATGCCGGTGGCGCGCTGGCGGATGGTGGCAACATCTCCGGTTCCTCCACGGCTACGCTGACCATCACCGGACTGATGACGAATGAAGTGGGAAATTATTTTGTGGTGGTGAGCAATGCCTTTGGCACCGTCACCAGCGCGAGTGCTGCGATTTCCATTAATATCGCGCCGGTCATCACCGGGCAGCCGGCGAGCCAAACCGTGACGGCAGGCGGCAACGCCACTTTCTCCGTGAGCGCGTCTGGCAGCAGCCCGTTGGCGTATCAATGGTTCAAGAGCGGAACGAAGCTTGCCAATAGCACGAGCATTGCGGGCGTGACGACCGCCACATTATCGCTCACCGGCATCACGACCAATAGCGCGGGTAATTATACCGTCACCATCACGAATCTTTATGGCAGCGCTACCAGCACGGCCGCAGTGCTGACCGTGCAGGTGCCGCCGCAGATCACCGGCCAGCCGGTCAGTCGCACGGTGAAGGCGGGGACTAACGTCAGCTTCACCGTGACCGTCACTGGCACTGCGCCTTTGAACTTTCAGTGGTTGAAGAATGGCACCGCGCTGGCCGATGGTGGAAATATTTCGGGTTCCGCCACCGCCAGCTTGACGGTGTCCGCGATCACGACCAATGATGCGGCCAATTATTCCGTCACGGTCAGCAATTCTGCCGGCAGCACCAACAGCGGTAGCGCGACGTTGAGCGTGCTGGTTGCGCCGGTCATCCTTGCGCAGCCGACCAATTTGGCAGTGGCCGTTGGCGCGCCGGCCAGTTTCAGCGTCACCGCCGCCGGGCCGACACTGCATTACCAGTGGCTTAAGTCGGGCAAAGTGATTGGTGGGGCGACGAATGCGGTTTACACCATCGCCAGTGCGCAGACGAACAATGCGGCCGGCTATTCGGTGGTCATCACCAATCTTGCGGGCAGCGTGACGAGTGCGACCGCGCTGCTCACCGTCGCGCCGTTGCCGGTCTTTGTGGCGCAGCCGGTGAGCCATGTGGCAACCAACGGCACAACCACGACGTTCAAGGCGAAGATCAAAGGTTCGGCGAAGGTAAATTACCAGTGGTTCAAGGATGGAACCGCCTTGGTGGACGGTCAGAATATTTCCGGCAGCCAAACAAATGTTTTGGTGATTTCCAATTTGCGAAGCATTGATGCCGGTGCCTATGCTTTGAAGGTCAGCAACCTCGTTGGTAGCATCACCAGTTCCAATGCCGTGCTGACGGTTATCGGTCATCACCACGGCGGCGATGGCGGCGGTGGAACTAATGGTGGTGGCACTGACAATGTGGTAACTTTAAAAAAACTCCTTGGTGCAAAAATTATGGTCAAGCCGGCGGCGGTTGTGACGAAGACTGTGATCGTGCCGGCCGCCCCGATGCTTAACGGTATTGACCGTAATACGGACGGTAGTATGACTGTGAGCGGCAGCGGCGTGGCTGGATCAAATTATGTGGTGCAAGCCAGTAGTGACTTGAATGTTTGGAGCGGTATTTCCACGAACACTGCCGATGTGAACGGCCGCTGGCAAATAACTGACCCGGCGCGGGCAAATGTGCGGTTTTATCGGGTGAAAACAGCGCCCTAAGCCGTATCGGCGAATTTTAGAACGCCAGTTTAAAGGAAATATCTCATGATTTTGCGGAGCTTTTTTGTCCTCGCTGGATTGCTGGTGGGTTTGGCCCGCGCGGAAGCGGCGCATACCGAAGCGCAGTTGCTTCTGTCTGCCGAGAGCGCCCGGCCCGGCGAAATGGTCTGGGCCGCCGTGGATCTCAAGATGGAGCCCGGCTGGCATACTTACTGGAAAAATCCCGGCGCGGCCGGCCAGGCTACGGAAATCAAATGGCAGCTTCCCGCTGGCGTTAGCGCCGGCGATATCCAGTGGCCGGTGCCGGTAAAATTGCCGCCCGCCGACATCACCACTTACGGATACGAGCAGGAAGTCGTGTTGCTCGTGCCGCTGAAACTGGCAGCGGATTTGCCTGCCGGCCCGCTGAATATTTCGGCCAAGGTTTCCTGGTTGGAGTGCAACGAATCGTGCATTCCGGCCAGCGCCCAAGTTCAGACCAGTCTCAACCTCGGCAGTGAAACAAAAAATTCCGCCGCCGGCGCGCTGATTGAATCCTGGCGAAAACGGACACCGCAAAATGCCAGCGCGGTCTTTCAGTCCAAAGCCTGGTGGCAAAAACCCGCCGAAGGCGACCAGCGGTCGCTGAGCATCGGGCTGGACTGGCTTAGCCCAAAGATTTCAGTCGCGCCGGAGAGCGTGGATTTTTTTCCTGATGCTAGTGATGATTACGAGATTCAGGCGGCGACCCAAGCCATCGCTTCATCGCCTGGCGGATTGCAGTTGGGCAAACTGGTGAAGAAATTTTCCGGCGGCTGGCCGGCGACGGTTTCCGGGTTGATTGTCATCAAAGATGCGAATGCGACCAACGGTTACGAAATCAAGCTGCCCATTGCCGACCAGCCGCCAGCGGCCACTGCCGGCTCGACAAACCTTGGCAATACCCCACCGCCGCCGGCATTTTGGCAGATGCTGGTATATGCCTTTATTGGCGGTTTGATTCTTAACATAATGCCGTGCGTATTGCCGGTGATCGCGCTGAAAATTCTTGGTTTCGTGAGCGAGGCCAAAAGCGAACCGCGCCATGTCCGGAAGCTGGGATTGATTTACACGCTCGGCGTGCTGGTTTCGTTTTTGGTGCTGGCGGCATTTGTCATCGCGGTCAAGTCTGCCGGTCACAAGGCCGGCTGGGGCATGCAGTTTGGCAATCCCATATTTCTGGTCTGCTTGGCAACTCTGGTCACGCTGGTGGCGCTGAATCTATTTGGTGTTTTTGAGGTGATTCTCGGCGGTGGCGCCATCGGTGCGGCGGGTGAGCTGGCTTCCAAAAGTGGTGCCGCCGGCGCGTTTTTTAACGGCGTGCTGGCCACGGCGCTGGCCACGCCCTGCACGGCCCCGTTCTTGAGCATTGCGCTGGGCTTTGCGTTCGCCCAAGGCACCTTTGTCATTGTCACGGTTTTCCTGTCCGTCGGCCTCGGTCTGGCGGCACCTTATGTTTTGTTGAGTTGGAATCCGGCGTGGTTGAAATTTTTGCCGCGCCCGGGAGCGTGGATGGAAAAATTCAAGGTGGCGATGGGTTTTCCGATGCTGGCTACGGTCGTGTGGCTGTTCAATCTTGCGGCTGGCAGTTACGGTTCGCGGGCGCTGTGGCTTGGCGTTTTTCTGGTGATGATTGCGTTTGCTGCCTGGATCTTCGGCGAGTTTATTCAGCGCGGGCGGAAGCATAAAATGTTTGCCGGGATCACCGTCGCCTTTCTGCTTGTCAGCGCCTATGCCTGCGTGCTGGAAAACCAATTACACTGGCGCGTGCCGCTCGCCATCGCCCAGACTCAATCCGTCCGTGATGCCAATGGCATCCCTTGGCAATCATGGAGCACCCAGGCCCTCGCTGAAGCCCGCGCCACGGGCCAACCGGTGCTGGTGGATTTCACCGCCGACTGGTGTCTCACCTGCCAGGTTAACAAGCGCACAAGCCTTGAAGTTCCCACCGTGGCCGGGAAAATTCATTCCTTGCACGCGGTTGCTTTGCAGGGCGATTACACGCATTTTCCTGATGCCATCACTTCGGAGCTGAATTATTTCAACCGCGCCGGTGTGCCGCTGGTGCTGGTTTATCCCAAAGATGGCCGCTCACCGCCCATGGTGTTGCCGGAAGTGCTGACGCCCGGAATTGTGCTCGCTGCGTTGGAAAAAGCCGCCCAGTGATTTTTTCTCCCGGTTTGAATTGCTGGATGAGCTTGCCCTTAATGCGTAACCGGGCATAGTTATCCCTTGGAACGCAGGTTGGTTTGCTTCGGTCTGCTCCCATAGCTCAAATGGATAGAGCAGCGGTTTCCTAAATCTATGCAAGCACTTTTTTTGAATTTTTGGTCTGATGGGTTTTCGCATTTTCTCATTGATTCTATTGACTGCATTTCACTTCCGTCGGCAGATTTCAAAGTCTGACCTTTTGGTTTATTTGGGTCTAATTTGTTCTAAAAAATCAATATGGTATCAAATGCGGTATCAGATTTCATACTCGGAATTCGGTGGAAAATATGACAGGAAAAAAGTGGTGCTCCCGCCCCGAATTGAACGGGGATAAACAGTTTAGGAAACAGGCTACCCTCCCTTCATAACGGTAGCAAGAAAACACAATAAACATTGGGTGGTTTTCACTTTGTAATGATTCCGTTACACCCAATCTGATACCGCCATCTGATACTGTTTCCATGAAAACTGAAAATTC
>CAISYZ010000057.1 GCA_903889895.1 uncultured Verrucomicrobia subdivision 3 bacterium
GAATTTTCAGTTTTCATGGAAACAGTATCAGATGGCGGTATCAGATTGGGTGTAACGGAATCATTACAAAGTGAAAACCACCCAATGTTTATTGTGTTTTCTTGCTACCGTTATGAAGGGAGGGTAGCCTGTTTCCTAAACCGTTGATCCCAGTTCAATTCCGGGTGGGAGCACCACTTTTAACGCCAGCTCGCGAGGATTACGTCTGCCGGCGAAGGGTCGGGGTGGAGATAAAACATTTCCACTGTATCGGTCAGGTTTTGCTCCGGCAGTTCCGGCACGGTGAAGTAGTAGCCGGGCACTTCGGGGTTGACGACCAACAGTGGATGGAAGCCCGCTGCCGCCGGCCATTGCTGCTGAATCTTACTCCACGCCATCGCCAGCGACTTGCTGCCTTTGCCAGGAACGAAATCGTGTCCCGTCCGTTCCACATCCACCATGCAGCAGATGCGGTTGCCCATCAGGACGGGGAAAACCCATTGGGCGGCCGGCTTCAGCAGCGGTTTGACCGGCTGGCCTTTTGCATAACCCGCACGCGCGTTTCCATCAATCGTATAAACCTCCATCGGTGCGCCGAGCTTGGCATCCGACAGAAAATCTCCAGCTTGAAAACCGTAGGCATCCGGATATTTGTCGGCCAGTTCAATCACGCTCGCCAGGGCTGTTTGTCCCGCCATCAACAGGCGATCTTGATCCGTGCGGACGCGTAGCGGACGCGGTGCCGCTGGCTGGCTGGAAATTGTTCGCGGTGTCGCGATGGGCACCATCACCGGTTCGACGACGGGCACACTCGCCACCGGCAAGACGGGTGCGGCCATGGTGGCTTTGGCCGCGGTTGCAACATGTTCCACCGCCTCCACCAAGACATTGCCCACGGCGATGACGTGTGGCTTGACCGCGTCAGCCAGTTTTGATGTGGTCGAAATGGTGGCTGTCGCTGTGGCCACCATTGCCGCCGTGGCGGGAGCAGGGGTGGAAGGTTTTGGAACCGTGACTGCTGGCACCGCCGGAACCGTATGCACCACCGGTCGCGCGTGATGCGTGATGTGATGCAAATAAAACAAGTAGGTCATGACTGCCAGCAGGGCGGCGAGGCTCATCAGTCCGATGCGTAGCCACTTGCGATACGGAGAACTGGGCCGGCTGAAATCAACTCCGGCAAACTGAAACTGAAATTTAAGTGGCATGCTCATAGGTTTGATACGTCTTTACCCAACAACCTTTTTTCAAGCATATTGCAAGCCAACATTTCGCCCGTTATTTAAATTATTGCCCTGATTTTACCGCCTATTTCCAGAGCACCCCGGCCATTTGTCTTATCTGTGTCCACAATCCGGCATATAATGTCCCGCAACGAGACGCGCGCCATTTCCCTTTGCCACCGCGCCCCTTTCCTTTAGTTTTGCGCCATGACTTTCTCCGTCGCCGAACTGTTTGACCTGACGCAGACCGAACACGCCGCCATTTTTGACGGTTGCCACCGAGCTTGGGAAGCGCTTAAGAAAATCGAGACTTACCTTGTCAAAGTGTCGAAGCAAAATCCTCCGCCGCGCTTCCCCGGCGCGAGCATCGGCGAACGCGTCATCATCGGCGCGGGAACAATTATTGAGCCCGGCGTGCTAATCAAAGGCCCGGCCATTATCGGGAAGAATTGCCAGATCCGGCACAATGCCTACATCCGTGAGAACGTCATCATCGGCGACGATTGCGTGGTGGGCAATGCGAGCGAACTCAAGAATGCTCTGCTATTCAACGGCGCGCAGGTGCCGCACTACAATTACGTCGGCGACTCCATTCTCGGCTGCAAGGCGCACCTTGGCGCGGGTGTGAAGATTTCCAACGTCAAGCTGCTGCCCGGCAACGTGACGGTGGAAGTAGACGGCGTGCCTTGCGACACCGGTCTGCGCAAGTTCGGCGCGCTGCTGGGCGACGGCGCGGAAGCCGGCTGCAACGCCGTGCTGAATCCCGGCAGCATCCTTGGCCGTGGCGCGGTAGTTTATCCGAATGTCTTCTGGCGCGGCATTCTGCCCGCTAACATGATTGCCAAGAACAAGGCGGAGATTGAAGTCGTTGTCAGACGGGTTCGGGAAAGTTAAGGAAAATAGCGTGACGCTGCCGGACTAGCAGGCTGATAATAACAACTTATTGTTTTTTAAGGTGGTGGCGGCTCGCCGCTTTTTTTCTGGACAACCAGAGGGAAATAGCCGTTGATATCTTCAATCAGATGCCATGAAAAACGGACCGTTTCAGGTTGCTCGTTATGGCTGGCAGAGAGATTTGCCGGATGGCCGGGATCATCTTTATGCGGCGGCTCCCGCTCCGCTTCCGGTAAAAGTAGATTTGCGTTCGCAATGCCCGCCGGTGTATGACCAAGGGCAGTTGGGCAGTTGCACAGCGAACGCTATTGCCGCCGCCATCCAATTCGACCGGATTAAGCAAAAGATTTCCGATTTCATTCCGTCGCGGCTGTTCATTTACTACAACGAGCGCGTCATCGAACATTCCGTGGTTTCGGACAGCGGCGCGCAAATCCGAGATGGCATTAAGAGCGTGGCAAAACAGGGCGACTGCCCGGAGACGGAATGGCCCTACGTCATCACCAAATTTAAAACCAAACCGCCGGCGGCGTGCTATTCCGACGCTGTAAAATACAAGGCGGTTTCCTACCAGCGCGTCACCCAGTCGCTGGCACAACTCAAAACCTGCCTCGCGGCGGGTTGGCCGTTCGTGTTCGGCTTCACGGTTTATCAAAGCTTTGAGAGTGCGACGGTGGCGAAGAGCGGCCACGCGGCATTACCCAAGTCCGGTGAATCGGTCGTGGGCGGACACGCCGTGGCCAGCGTGGGTTATGATGACGCCAAGCAGTGGTTCATCGTGCGGAATTCATGGGGCGCGGGCTGGGGCATGAAAGGCTATTTTACGTTGCCCTACGCCTATGTCACCGATAATAATCTCGCGAGTGATTTCTGGATCATTCGCGTGGTGCAGTAAACCAGCCGGCCAGCAACGCAAAGTCACAACCCAAATATCATGACACTGACCAAACGTGACATCGTCGTGCGCATCAGCGAGGAAACCGGATTAATACAGTCCCAAGTTTTCGACGTGGTGCAGAAAACCCTCGATCAAATCGCCGAGGCGCTCGCCAAGGGCGACAAGGTGGAACTGCGCAATTTTGGCGTCTTCGACGTGAAGATTCGCAAGGCCCGCGTCGGCCGTAATCCGAACAAGCCCGAGCATGATGTGCCCATCCCCGCCCGCGCCATGGTGAAGTTCAAAGCCGGCAAGGAAATGCGCGCCGAAGTGCTGAAACTCACGCCCAGGGCCTGACCACCAAATAAACCGCCGAGGCGCCAAGGAGGTTTTTGAACTTGGCGTTTTGGTTTCTTGGCAGTTGGTATCCTGCCTTCCTGCTTTCCTAATTCATTTTATTTCTTAAACTGCCGGCATGGAACGATTGCCCGGATTCCGCGATTTTTATCCCGAACCGCTCCCGCACAACGACGTGTGGAGTGCTGACGCACGCCAATATATTTTTGACCAGTGGCGCAAAATCGCCAAGCGCTACGGATTCCGCGAATACGACGGCCCGCCGCTGGAACCGCTGGAACTTTTCACCACCAAATCCGGCGAGGAAATCGTCGGTCAGCTCTACAATTTTTTGGACAA
>CAISYZ010000058.1 GCA_903889895.1 uncultured Verrucomicrobia subdivision 3 bacterium
ATTTTGAGCCTCACGCTCTTTGAGAAAATGCCCATTTCACAGGCGCTTGCTCAACTTCCACCCACCACACAACCGCCAGACACCGAAAACCATCAATGTTTACTGGGTTTCTAAACCGGACAGCAGTGGATTCGCATATTTGATTTTTTTTGCGCTTTCCCATCCTCACAACACCGCGCCTACGTAGGCGCGCCATCTTTGTAGCCACCCCGCGCCCAGAATTTCCAGCTTCCGCCTCCGCTGCGCTCCGACGCGACATCTTCCCAGCTATGCCGCCCCGGACGGGGCTTTTTCATTTTGCGGATGGCCGTTCTACAACGATGCCGCGCCTACGGCGCTGGGGCGGGGGATAAATTGGTTTCAAATTTCCGCGCGGATTCAAAGGCGGCGGCGGCCTCGTTGGTTTTGCCCTGAACGGTGAAAATTTCCCCACGCAACACCCAAGCCG
Organism: uncultured Verrucomicrobia subdivision 3 bacterium; assembly: GCA_903889895.1. Classification (GTDB taxonomy): domain Bacteria; phylum Verrucomicrobiota; class Verrucomicrobiia; order Limisphaerales; family UBA11358; genus UBA11358. The sequence goes on from CAISYZ010000058.1 coordinate 449, forward strand.
CCGCCGTGGGTTTTTGGTCGAGGCTCTTTTGGAGATTGGCCAGCGCCTGGTCGTAGTTTGTGGCGGCGAATTGTTTTTCCGCCAGCCGGAAATAGCGGTGGGCCACGGAATCCGCCTCGTCAAGGTTGCTGGCGGGCGGATGCAGCACCTGCGCGAGGTCGTCGTCGGAAATCTCCCCGAGCGCGTGGCGCACTTGCGCGGCGATGACGTTGGCGTAGTTCACCTCGGTGAAATGTTCGTAGGCAACGAGCGTGCGGTGCGGGTCGGTGATACCGACGGACGGGCGCATGATGACGCCGAGCCGGCCGAAGAGCGCGTCGCCCTGGTCAATCAGCACCGGCATCGTCAGGCCGAGGGCCTGGACTTCCGCCGCGACGGTGGCGCGCGGCACGCGGTCGGAGACGACGGCGCACCAATGCACCGGCGCATTGGTCAGGGTCTGGGCGAACTGGGAAATTTCCGCGAGCGCCTGGTTGGAATGGGCCAGCTCCGGATTGACGAAGATGAAAACGCTGACGTTGGTCTCGCTGAGCAACGTCTGTTCGCCGCCGGCGAGGGCGGGCAGGGAAACATTTTCAATGGGCGCGCCGACGGGAACGTTGGCAAAGGCCAGCGCGGACAATCCGCACAGCATTCCGGCGGCGGCGATGCACGCGGGCTGACGCATGTCGGCAGGTTACTTCGCGGGCGCGTTCGTCGCAACCACGGTCGGCGGGATGAGCGGCACGATGACGTTGGTGTAGCTGCGGGTGACGTGGCACGTCTCGGCGCATTGGCCGCCGGTGTCCGTCTTGGTGAAGTTCACCTTGAGCAGATAACCCGTATGGCCATAGGGCACGGCGTCGCGGATTTGGTGCGGCTGCTTGGAGGCATGGACTTCGTGGCAGGCGCGGCAGGTGCGGCCGCGTTCGTCCTTGTTGACGTGGACGAAGTGGAGATTCTGGTCGCCATTGCGGAACTTCGTCAGCGTCGTGGTCTTGGCATCCTTGACCATGGACTCCTCGTGGCAGTCGAAGCAGAGGTCATAAAGCTTCGGATCGTAGGGCGAGTAGAACGTGGCCGGATAATCCTTGGTCAACAACCGGAAATGGTCGCCGCCGTGCGGGAGGTGGCACGCGCTGCAATCCTTGGATTCGACCGGGCCGTGCTGATGCAGATTGTCGGCGAGCAACTGCTTCATGTTGGTCAGCGTTTTGCCGTCGTGGTCTTTCACGCCGTCCACGCCGTGGCAGCCGACGCAGAGATCGTAGGGCAGTTTGTTCAGCAAATGCTGGACGTTGGCGCCGTGCGGATTGTGGCAGTTCGCGCATTTCGCACCGGTGGTGAGCGCGTCGTGCTTGACCGAGGCGTTCGCAACGAGATTGCTGATGCTCGTGTGGCAGCTTAAGCACAGCGTGCCGGGGTCTTCGACGAGCAGGTGCGGATACATGGAATTATGCGGGCTATGGCAAGAGACGCAGTTAATGCGCGCGGGTTCGTGGCTGGATTTGCGCGCGAGGATTTTTACAAAGTCGTCGTGACAGTCGAGGCAGAGGAGATTGATTTGCTTGTTGATGGGGCCGGGATCTTTCGCGTCCTTGCGCTGATGGCAAAGGGAGCAGTCGCCATCCTGAAACGGCGCGTGCGCCGACACCGGCTTCATGTAATCCGGGATGGGCGTGACGTCATTCTTGCGCATCTTGGGAATCGGCGTCGCCGCGTCGGCGGCAGATGCCAGAGGCATGACGTTGAACAGGAACAGGCCGAGGCCGGCCACCGTTCCGAGGCGCTTCAATTGGTGCAAAGGGCTGTGCATATTCAATCCAGTGATTTCTCCGCCTGCCTGGGCGCGGACTCCCCGCCGGGCAATCACGGTTACCACCAATATCCTAAAACCGGTCACGAAAGACTCACCGTATATTGAAAAACCTTGGACTATTCTTGGTTCCGCCAACGCCGCCTATCGGAGCCAGACAGCGGCGTTGCGGTGATTGGGCGTTGCGGCCGCAACCCCTTTTGATTAGAGCGGCTGCGGCCGGCGGGCGGCCAGTTTCAAGGCTTGGTTAAGGGCGGGAATTTTACGCTGACTGACGATCAGGACCTGGGCGAACTCGCGGAGGCAGACTTGCGGGCCGGCGGGAGTTTTTTTGACAAATTCAAGAAATGCCAAATTGACGATGGCATTGCGATGGATGCGGATGAACTGGGCGGCAGGCAATTCCTTTTCCCATTGCTTCAGGGCTTTTCGGAACATCATGCTTTGATCCTTGCCCCAATGAGCCCGGGAGTATTCGCCATCGGCCAGCAGCGCCTTGACCTCGGATAGTTTGACAAAATACCGGCGGTTGTCCCGGGTGGCCAGAAAGGATCCCGCTGCCGGCACCGCGGGTTCGGCGGCGGCCGGTGAACCGGGCGGCGGGATGGCTCCGGAAACTTTCCCCGCGCTGCCCGTGGCGGCGGTCTGCGCCAGCCAATGGATGGCCGCCGCCGGACTGCCCAAGTCGTCCACGATGCCGGAAAAAATCTCCACCGCCTTTTTCACCTCCGCCTCCCGCCGCTGTTCGCGGCGCTGATGCTGCTCCAGCCGGGCGGTCACGGTGGCCAGGATTTCTTGGGTGGAGGCGGGTTTGGGGATGAAATCGTCGCTGCCCAGATTCATGCTGCGCCGGATGGATTCCCGGTCGGCATGACCGCTCAAAAAAATAAAGGGGATATCCTCCAGCCGCTGATCCTGTTTGAGGGTGGCCAGCACGCCATGCCCGTCCATCAACGGCATGGCGAGGTCACAAATAATCAGGTCGGTTCCGGCCAGCGCCGCCGCCACTCCGGCCCGGCCATCCGGGGCGACGTTCACCTCGTGCCCATGCAAACGCAACAATTTTGCCATCGCCCGGCAAATGGCGTCATCGTCATCAATGATGAGTATCCTAGCCATAATTCCCAAGCCATTGTAGGCGGGGTTAGCCCCGGTAGTAAAGCGCAAGCAAGGTCTGAATGGTCCGGCGGACGCGTTGGCTGAAAAAATTTCCGCGCCTGCTGCAATTCACTGGGTGTTTGTCTTCCGCCGGGATTAATGTCTCAACGTGGTCTTATGGTTTGGAATTGGATCATCGGGCAGCAATCGGTGGTCGAAGAACAACCGGACCCGGAGGATAAAATTATGACAACAACCACCAGCATCAATTTTTTGGCCGGGGCGATGCAGTTCATCGTGGCGGCTTACGCGCTGCGCCTGAACCTGCTGTTTGGAACCCGCCGCGTGGGCTGGTCGCTTTTTTTCGCCTTCTCGCTGCTGGCCCTGCTGCATCTGGTCCAGTCGGTGGACGCTTTCAACGTCGGCGCCGGCGCCGGCGTGAAGATTGAAGGCATCTACCTGCTGGTTTCATTTTTGCTGCTGACGAGCTTGGTGCATATCGAAGGCCAGCTGCGCGAGCGGCTGAAGCTGGAATACAAAGAGCGCCAAATCCGCGCCGAACTGGAATTGGAAGTCAAACGCAAGACCGCCTACCTGGTGCGGGCGCTCGAAGGGCTGCAAGCAGAAATGGACGAACGCCACCGGATGAGCGCGGAAGTCGCCTGTCTGGATGTCTTCAAGCCGCGCCTCTTTGAATGTTTCTCGGAAATGATCGCTAATATTTCAGCACCGTCGGTGGTGAAGGTTCTGGCCCGGGAAAGTTTCATGCTGGGCGTTGACCTGGTGCAGCAAAGGCCATTGATGTCTCTAGACGTGGGTTCCATCTTGGTTTTCTCGCGATTCATCGCCGCCGGAGGGAGGGATTCGATGTTTTTTGCTCCGTTCGAGCTGCCGGCCAATCATGTCGCCTTTTACCGGACCACCACGGAACGTTTGATTGTCGCCGGCGAACTGCCAGTCGCCGCCCGCACCCAGTTTATCAAGTTGTTCGAGCACGGCGTATCCACCACTGCCGTTGCTCCCCGGCAACCGGCGGCACCGGTGGAGTTCCTGCCCAATCCATCACGGGAACTGGCGCATTTTTGACAATTTCGCCGGGCCGGCTCGGGATGGCCGAGGGCTCCTTTTGGATTTGGGTGGTGGCGCATCGTCGCCCTGCCGCATGCCGATAGAATTCAAAGCCTTCACTGGCGGCCAAACGGCGGATTTTGCCGGTTCCCACTCGGAAAACACGTAATGAGTGTCCTGTTTTGAGAAAAAGGCCGGTTTTTCCTGAAGGTGAATCGATTTCATCTAAAGGAAATACCTCATCTCCTAAAGGTGAAATGGTTTTTCCTTTAGGTAAAACGCCTTCGCTTAAGGGAAAAATGCCCTTTCCCCTCGCGGCTCCGCCTTTCCCCCGCCGGCGACAGCGCTGGTTGGCGGCAGGAGTCGGGGACCAGTCTTTCTCCCGCTCCGCCCGAAAAAGCGGCGCGGGCCGGGGTGAGGCAGTCCCGCTCGGAGCCCACTGAATTCCCCTCAACCTAGTGGAATTTAAGCTTTTCCCAATGGCCGGGCGGCGGGTTCCCCCGGGCGGCCGCTGCGGGCGGGAAAGCGGCAAATGGTGATTGAACAGACCCGCGCTTATCTGGTCAAATGACCGCACGACCAACCATCAACCAAATAACCACCATGAAAAAAATTATTGCCCTCCTCGCCACGGCGCTGTTTGCCGCCTCGGTTTACGCCGGTGAATTCGCCGACATCAGCCCCAAGGACGTCCTCGCGGCGGCCACCGCCAAGTCGGCGGTGATCATCGACGCCAACGGACCGGATTCCTACAAGGCCGGCCATGTGCCCGGCGCGTTGAGCTTCGCGGCCATCCAGAAAAACCTGGCCGCCAGTCTGCCAGCCGATAAAAACGCGCTCATCATCGCCTATTGCGGCAACCCGCAATGCGGCGCGTATCTGCGCGCGGCCAAGGCGGCGCAGAAACTCGGCTACACGAACATCAAACACATGTCCGCCGGAATCGCCGGCTGGAATGACGCGAAGTTGCCAACGGAACCGGGCCAATAAATCCGCGACCCGCCGACTTGCCACGGGCGACCCGCCAACCGGGTCGCCCGTTTTATTTGGGCGGATGGCTTTGGCGGGCGCGGCAGCGGAGATTATTTTACCCCCTTGCCGTCCACCGGCTTTGGCGTCAGAATTTCCGCCATGCAACTGCGGAAAGTCCACCGGCTTCGCCAAATTCTTTTGGCCGCCGCCGTCGCCGCCAGCGCGTTCGCCGGCCTGGATTTTTTCCTGAGCACCCGCGTCTTGGCGGACGAGCCGGCCACGGCATCGCCGAACGCGTGGCTGCACGAAGCGACGAACCACGTCGGTTCGTGGATCTGGGAGACGAACACGTTCGACAAGCAAGCGGTGCACTTGTGGAAGGTGTTTGAAATTCCCGCCGGCAAAATCACTGCGGCCACGTTGCGCATCACGGTGGACAACGGCTACACGCTGTTTCTCGACGGCCAGGAACTCGGACGCGGCAGCGACTGGCGCACGGTGACGGAATACAACCTCGCCCAATTTTTGAAGCCCGGCCGGCACATCATCGCGGTGGATGGTTTCAACGACCGGCTGGAAGGCGGGCTGATCTTCGGCCTGTATGTCGAACTAGCCGGCGCGCCGCCGGTGGAAATTGATTCGGATGAATCCTGGTTTATCGCGCCGCTGGAAATCAAAAACTGGACGCTACGGAAATATTTGCCGGTCGGCTGGCATCATGCGCTGGTGCTCGGCCCGCCGCACCATAATCCGTGGCAAGACTGGCCGCTGGGACTCGCCAGTGTCCCGCCGCTCAAGCCGGTCGTCCTGCATTTCTGGCAGCGTGGCTGGTTTCAAATCACCTTGTCCGTGGTTTGCGCCGGCGCGGTGCTTTTCTGCCTCTGGCTGCTGACGCAACTGGCAGCGCAGACGAAGGCGCAGAAGTTTTTACAGGTGGAACGCGCCCGCATCGCGCGCGACATCCACGACGACCTCGGCGCGCAGCTTACGCAGTTGCTGCTGCTCGGCGAGGTCGCGCAGCGCGAGCATCCGGAAGCTTCGACGGCGCGCGGCCAGTTCACGCAGCTTTGCGCCGGCGCGCGCGCCCTGGCGCACACGCTGGATGAAATCGTCTGGGCGGTGAACTCGCGGCGCGATACGGTGCGCGACTTCACCAGCTATGTCTGCAAATACGCGCAGATATTTCTGGACCCGACCGGCATCCGCTGCCGGCTGGACGTGGAGGCGGAAATGCCGGCGACGGCGTTCGACCTGCCGCTGCGCCGGAATCTTTTTCTCGCGGTCAAGGAGGCGCTGAACAACGCGGCGAAATATTCGCAGGCGCAGGAATTGTTCCTGCGGATTTTCCGGCGCGGTCAGAAACTGCTCGTCGTCGTCGAGGACAACGGCGTGGGTTTTGATCCGGAGCAGGCCAGCGGCGAACGCAACGGCCTGACCAACATGGCGCAGCGCATGGCGGAAATCGGCGGAACATGCGCGCTGGCCAGCCAGCCGGGCGCGGGCTGCCGCGTGACGTTCGCCGTGCCTTTGCCAGTGCCGCGCCGGGGTTGGTTCCGCCGCGCCGCGCAACCGACGCCCGCGCCGGGCGAAATTGAGATTTCTGGTTCCTAATTATTTATGAAAAACCATCCGCCTGCCGCCATTCAAACGGTCAAGGTCGTGCTCGTCGAGGACAAGCCCGGCGTGCGCGACAGCTGGACGAAGCTGATCAATTCGCTGCCGGGCTTTGCCTGTATGCATGGCTGCGTGTCGGGCGAAGACGCGCTGAAGGTGATTCCTTCGTTGAAGCCGGATCTGGTGCTGATGGATATTTTTCTGCCGCGGATGTCCGGCATTGAATGCACCGCGCGGCTCAAGCTGGCGATGCCCAAGCTGCAAATCCTCATGCTCACCGCCGTGGAAGATGACGAGTTGGTGTTCATGGCGTTGCAGGCGGGCGCGGATGGCTATCTGCTGAAGCGCACCAAGCCGGAGGATTTGCGCGCGGCAATGCTGGACGTGCTCGGCGGCGGCGCGCCGATGACGAGCGAGATTGCGCGCCGCGTGGTGGAATCCTTCCGCCGCGCCAGCCAGCAGCCGAAGCTGGACGTGCGGTTGAGCGCGCGCGAGGAGGAGGTTTTGATTTTGCTGTCCAAAGGATACGCGAACAAGGAAATCGCCGAGCAGCTTGCCATCGGCACCGAAACCGTGGGCAGCCATCTCAAGCACATCTACGAAAAAATGCACGTCCGCTCGCGCGCCGAGGCGGTGGCGCGTTACATGACCGGCAAGGCGTAAATATCTTTGGCCAGGCTTTGCGCGGGTTGGTTTGGGTTTTGGTGAAAACCGGTAGCCTCCCGTATTTGGGGGATAGGTTTATGCTGGGAGGTGTTTATGCTGGGAGGTGTGATACGTTGGAAGACACGTTAAATCCTTAAACCCCGTAAAAACCATGCTCCGTAATCAAAAAATCCAGAACCTACTCGCCGGATTGCTGCTGGCGGCTCTCACCGGCCACAGTGCTTCCATCACGCTAACCGCCAGTGATTCCGCCGGTTCATCCACCTCGTTCAATGCAGCAGGGCATTGGAGCAATACGGCTGCTCCCAGTTCGGGCAACACCTACGACACGACCGCAAGCTGGCTGATCCGGACGCCAAACGTGGCGGGCAGCTTCTCGTTCGCTGGTGCTTCGCTGCAATTGACCGGGCCGGGGACGACAACTGCCGGCGGTGGTCGCATTGATTTATCCGGCACCAGCACTGCCGATGTCATCACCATCGGAAACTTGATTGCAACCAATTTGGCCATGATTCAAAACGGTGGTCTTGGCGGAGCAACGTTGCCGCTGGCGGGTGCGCTAACCATCAAGGCTGATGCAGTGAACAGTTTCGGCACTAATGGCTGTATCTTTCTGACCGGCAATGGTCCCATCCTGCTCACCGCAAGCGTCAGTGGTTCCGGGGCAATCTGCCGCGGCACACCCAGTGCGGGCGCGAATGGCTATAATTTGATTTTGGCCGGCGACTTGAGTGGTTTCTCCGGCAAGATTATCACGACGGATCATCATGTCACCTGTCCGGTCACGGTCAGCAATGTTACCGACCAGATTATTCCCGGCCAAATCAGCATCCTGGATACTTTTACGAAACAGGGCGTGGCCAAATTAACTTTGACAGGAACCAACAGCAACATCGGCACCACCGTCGTGAGCGCCGGCACGCTGGCACTGGCCGGCTATGAGGCTGCCGTGACCAACACCACCACGGTCAGCAGCGGCGCCACCTTGCAACTCCAAGCCAACGCCACCAACATCGTCAACGGCACCAACTATTCCCTCGGCACAGCCGCCGCCGCCGCGAACACTTTCAGCGTCGGTTCCTTCATTCAGTTCCGCTCCGATAGCAGTGTGATTTTCAACGGCGGCGCCAATCTCGGCGGCGTGGGCAATGGCATTAATTCCTGGGACGTGAATCAGCTCACCGGCGCGGGCGCGAACAACACCCTCACCTTCGCGCCCGCCGGCTTTAATGTGCTCAACTCCACTTTCAATATCACCGGCGGCAACGGCTACACGCTGGCCGTTGGTCCGATGAACCTCATCAGCACCGGCGGCACCTTGACGCTGAATGCCTCCAACGCCAATCTGAACGTCAATGGCATCACCAGCGCCGGAGCCAGCGGCTTGACAACGGTGCTGGGCAGCAGCAACACCACCATCAGCGCCGCCATCACCGCGACGACTGCATTGACTAAGCAAGGCACCGGCAAACTGACCTTGAATGGTGCCAACACCTTCGTCGGTAGCACGCTCATCCAGACCGGCACCGTGGCGCTCGCGAGCGGCACGACGCTCGCCAGCACGAATCTCAACCTCAGCGCCGGGGCGACGCTGGATGCAGGCGCGCTCGGCAGCGCGCTGGCAATGAATTCCAGCCAGTTGCTCATGGGCAAAGGCACGGTGAATGGTTCCGTAGACACGGCGTCCGGCGGCGTAATTCTGCCCGGCGGAAATCTCGCGGCGGGCACGCTGACCGTCACGACCAACCTGACGCTGTCCAGCGGCGGCACGCTGAAATTTGACCTCGCCCACAACACCGCCATCGGCGGCGGCACAAATGATTTGATTGTGGTCGGCGGCAACTTGAACGTGGCCGGTTCGACGACGCTCGGCCTAAATTTTTTGAACGGCTCGCCGGTGACCGGCGTTTACACACTCATCCAATATGGCACCATTTCGGGAGACACGACGCTCGCCTCCATCACGCTGCCGAGCAATCCGCGCTATTCGCTTAGCTTGAGTAATGACACGGTCAACAAGGCCGTTGAACTCGTTGTGGCCGGCGTGCCCGGGACGCTCGTCTGGCTCGGCGACGGCATCAACAACGGTTGGGATAATGCCGGCAGCTACCAGAGCTGGACCAATATCGCCAGCCTCAGCCTTGATTATTTTTACGACGGCGACAATGTGACTTTCAATGACAGCGGTTCCGATTCGCCGGTCATCAACATTACCACCGTCAATTCGCCCGGTTCGCTGACGGTAAACGCGACGCAAAATTATGACTTCACCGGCAGCGGCGGCATTGCCGGCGTGGCCAGCCTGACCAAGAGCGGCAGCGGCACGTTGATTCTTGAAACCGCCAACACCTACACCGGTCCGACGGTCATCAACGGCGGCACATTGCAAATCGGCAACGCCAATGCCAGCGGCACGCTGGGCACCAGCGCGGTGACGAACAACGGCACGCTGACCTTCAACCGCACGGACGGCATCGGTCTGGCGAATGATTTGCATGGCACCGGCAACATCGTTTACAACGGGACCGGTTCGGTCACGCCAACCTCGGTAAACAACGATTACACCGGCAGCACGGTGGTCAACAATGGCATTCTTTACGCCACCACCGGCGCGGCTTTCGGCCAGTCTAGCGGCACGACGGTTAACAGTGGTGCCCAAGTTTACATCACGGCCAACGTGAACATCGGTGCCGAGCCGTTGACCCTGGCCGGAGCCGGGCTGCACAAGGGTGCCAGTGGAGTGACAATCTATGGCGGCGCGCTGACGTTGAGCAGCAATTCGACCATCAACGTGGACGGCGGCGCCACCTTAATTCTGACCAATGCGGCGGGCATCGCCGGCGGCAGCAACGCCCTCGCGACAGCGGGCAGCGGCACGTTGACGCTCGGCGGGCCGGTCGCACTGGGCACCAACAGCCTGACCATCAACAGCGGCACATTGAACCTGAACAGCAGTAATTTCTACAGCGGCGGCACGACACTCACGGCGGGCGTTGTCAATGTAAACACGAACGGCGCGCTGGGCAGCGGCCCGGTCACGGCTACCACGAGCGGTCGCTTTGTCATCGGCACGGGCTTGACCATCACCAACGCCTTCACGGCGACGACAGTGAATCCAGGAGCCGCCACCGGTTTCCTAATGACCTCCGATAACACCAACGGCACGGTCACGACCATCAGCGGACCGCTGATCTTTGGCGCCACGCCGGCTTCCGGCGGCTCCTTTGCCGGACCGACTTCATCCGGCTATCTGAATATTGTCGGCTCGATTTCCAGCGCGCCTTCGACGGCGGTCACGGTGCGCTTCGGCAATGCGCGTTTCTCCGGCAGCGGCAATTATCCCGAGCTGCAAGTGCGCGCCAACACCACCAGCCTCGGCGCGTATAACGGCATCGCCACGAATGCGGTAATGGATCTCGCCGGCAACGGCGCGGCGTTTTTTGATTTGAATGGATACAATCAAACTCTGGCCGGCCTCAAAAACACTGTGACGCCGGCAAATGCCGCGCTGGGTTACATCACCAACAGTAGTGCCACGGCCACGACGCTCAACCTTAATCTTGGCACCGGCAACACTTATACCTTCGGCGGTCATGTGGTTGGCAACCTAGCGCTGGTGGTGAGTTCCGGCACGCAAACGCTGACCGGCACCAACGGTTACTTGGGCAGCACCACCGTCAACGGCGGCACGCTGGAACTGGCGAACGCAACTATCGCCACCAATTCCACGGTGACCATCACCAACGGCGCTTTACTGCAACTGGATTTCTCGACGACCAACCAAATCGGCGCGCTGGTGTTGAACGGCGTATCGCAAGCCCCAGGCGTTTACAATAGCACCACCAGCCCGACATACATTACCGGCAGTGGCAACCTGATAGTTCCAGCGACTGGACCGGGAACTTTCACAGTGTCGCCGACAGTCACCGGTATCGCATTGGCCGGCGCTAATGTCAGCTTCACCGGAACCGGCGGCCAAGCTGGTGATGCTTATTACTTGCTGGCGGGAACCAACGTAGCGCAACCGTTTAGCCAGTGGCGCACCGTGGCGACCAATGTTCTCGCCACCAGCGGCAGCTTTACCTTCACCGGCACGAACGCCGTGATTGTGGGCAGCCCGCAGCAGTTCTACATCTTGAGCAACACTAACTACAACCCTTGATAAGCTGACTTGAAACCAAACGACGGCGCGCGGGAAATTTTCTCGGGCGCCGTCCGCGGTCTTTTGAAATGAAAAAGAGAAAAGAAATTTCCGGGTTCACTCTGATTGAACTACTGGTCGTCATCGCCATCATCGCGATTCTCGCCGCGATGCTTTTGCCCGCGCTGGCCAGCGCCAAGGAGCGGGCCAAGCGCGCCCTGTGCACCAGCAATCTCAAGCAGGTCGGCATCGGCTGCACGATGTATGCCAATGACTACAGCGATTATTATGCGCCGGCCGCCACCAATTCCGGCTGGGGCTTGCAAAATCCTTGGCAACTTTCGGCGGCCATGGCGGCCCAAGCGACACAACTGGGGCTGAACACCAACACTATCACCGCCAGCGGCTCGGTATCTTCACCGACAATTTGGAGTTGCGCCAACCGGCCGACGCTGCCCGCGTTGAACGCCGGCGGCGGAACCTGGTCAATTGGCTTTCAATATTATGGCGGCGTCCCGACCTGGAAAGGCACCACCTCCGCCTGCCCGATCAAAAGCGCCACGGCCAAGCCTGGCTGGATGCTCGCCGCAGATCTGGTCGTGCAGTTAAACAGCGCGGCTTGGAGCGATCCGGCCGCTGCCACCTATGCCGGCACCTACAATTTGCCGGCGCACAAAAAGGGCGGCGCCAACATGCCGGCGGGTGCCAATGAAGTGTTCGCCGACGGTTCGGTGCAGTGGTATATTTCCACCAAACTTCTGAATCTTTATACTGCCAATGGTGCCAGCAAATACGATTTTTATTTTTACCAGGACGACCTAGGCGGACTAACGGGAACCAATCCGGCTCATGCCCCTTAAAAACCGGCGCGCAACCTTGCATTGTAAATTTAATCCATTTTTCCGTTCCACCAAAAAATCGTCGCGCGCGCTGGCGACGGTTTTTTTGTTGGCGGCGTGCTGTCTGCGGGTTTCCGCCCAGTCCAATTCGCAGGCCATATATTTGCAGTGCCTCACAAATTTCGAGACCTATGCCCAATCCATCTGGCACACGAACACCAGCGGCATTCCCGACGCCGGCTATTGGGGCGACGGCGGCAGCACCGGCAACGGCGGCATCCGCGGCAACAGCGGCATCGCCGTCGCTTATGCCGTGCTGTGTTTCGCGCTGCCGAACGATCCGAAATTTACGAACCGCCTCAACTATCTCCGCGAGGCGTTGAACTACGATTACAACACGCACGTCACCGGCGGCTACAACACCGTTAGCGCCAACAAATGGGGCTGGAGCAACGGCACGCTGGCCACCTGCACCTCGCAAGGCGGCTCCGACTGGCAGACCGCCGAATGGTCCGGTTCGATGGGATTGGCGTGTCTTTTGATGCAAAGCAATCTGCCCGCCGCCACCATCAGCGGCGTGCAAACGGTGGTCGCCAGCGAGGCGACGCACCGCGCCGCCATCGCGCCATGCACCCGCCTCTTGAGCGACGGCGACACCAAGGCCGAGGAAAACGCTTGGGACGGAAATATTCTCGCGCTCGCCGCCGCGTGGATGACCAACAACGCCAACGCCAGCAACTGGCTTTACGCCGCAAAAAATTATCTGGCGAACACCTACACCGTCGCCTATCCCGATCTCATCACGCCCAACACCGTTGGCGACCCGCTCGCGTCATGGATTTCCACCGTCACAATTTTTCCCAGCTACGCGCTGGAGAACCACGGCTTCTATCATCCCACTTATGAAATGGTCGCCGGCATGTCCGCCGGCGATTCGCTGCTGATGGCCACGCTGGCGAACACCAATATCGCCGCGCAGCTCGCGCCGTTTGCCGAGCACAACGTCCTGGCTGTCTGGACGAACAACCTCAACACGCTCGTCACGTCCACGGGCGATTTTGCGTATCCTTCCGGCGTGGACTGGTCGGTGCGCGACTTCGAGCACAACTCGTTTATGGCCTGGATGGCGGCGCATTTCAACGACCCGATTGCGCGCTGGGCAGATGGCCAGCTGGCGCAATGCGTCAGTTACCGGCAGTCGGTCAATGGCAACGGCACCTTTGTCGGCACGAGCGCCAATCCCGGCGGCGGCATTTTGTTTTACCGCGAAGCCGTTGAGGCGCGGCGCACCGCCATCGCCTGGCTGCATTGGAACAACGCAGCGTATCCGACCGGCCCGCTGACCGCACCCACCAATACGCTGATGTATAACACTAACGTGCAGGTCATCCACCACCGCACCGCGTTCGGGACGTTTTCCATCAGCTTCAACGGCGCACGCGTCATGGCGAACGTGGAGCCGGCCGCACTTTCGGCTCCGACGAATGCTTTTGTTTCTTCGCCGCGCCTGCCCGGCATCATCGGCCTCGGCGCGCTGGGCGATCCGGCCAGCGCGACGGTGGTCAGCTACGCGACCAACGCCTCTGGCTTCAACGCGGAATTGAAAATCACCAGCGCGCTCGGCACGACCGAGGAATACGTCGCGTCCACCGGCGAAAGCATCGCCATTATCGAAGTGCCTCGGCTCAACAGCGGTTCGACTGCGTCCAGCGGACCGAGCTTCATCTGCGGCATCGAGAACGATCCGCTGACCGGCGGTTCGCGTTTATTGGAATGGAGCAACGCTTCTACCACCCTCACCGCCTTGTCCGGTGCGACGCGCAATGTCACCAACAACTGGATTTGCGTTTCCGGGCGCTACGGCATGGCTGGCGGGCCGGCCGGATATTTTCATTACGCCGCCACCAATAATTATTACCGCACCGACACCGCCGGTTATTCCGAATCCGGCGAGGCCGAGGACATGCTTTCGTTTGTCGAGAGCAGCCAGCTGGCGCCGCGCTATGCTGTTTGGTTCCCGGCGAAAAATGCGCTGCAAACTTCTAATGCCGCCGTCGCAATCAGTTGGTCCACCAATAGCACGAATGCCACGCTCACGTTCCCCGGCACCAACGGCGTGGCCACAACTTTGGTCGCGTTCATCGGCGTCTCGCCCACCAACAACAACGGCGCGTGGAACCTGGACGCCAGCGGTGCCTGGAGCAGTCCTGCCAACTGGAACGGCGGCGCCGTGGGCGACGGCATCGGTTACACCGCCGATTTTAGCACCATCAACATTACCGCCGACCGCACGGTGACGTTGGACACTGCGCGCAACATCGGCGCCTTGAAATTCGGCGATGCCAGCGGCGCGCAAAACTGGGTCGTCACCAATTCCGGCGGCAGCACGCTCACGCTCAACAACAATTCTTCTTCTCCGCTCATCACCGTCACCAACACAGCCACGCTCGCATTGCCGCTTGGCGGGACGAATGGTTTTACCAAAACCGGTCCCGGCACGCTCGTTTTGAGCGGCACCAATTCGCTTTCCGGCACGCTCTATGTGGACACGCAAAGCACCACGACTTCCGAGGGCGCGGTGCGCATCGCAAACAGCGCCAGCGTCGCCAGTGTCGCCACGCCGATTTATCTCCGCGACAACAACGGCGGCAGTTCCACCCTGCAGCTCGGCGGCTCCGGCGGCAGTGTGAACGTCGCGCAGGACATCAGTCTCGCCGGCCGCAATGTGGCGGCCATCTCCATTCAAAATATTTCCGGCAGCAACACGCTCGCGGGTAATTTTATTCTCACCTCCGGCGGCGGCAATTACTGGTTCGATTCCGACAGCGGCACATTGAACCTCACGGGCCAGCTTCCGGCTTCCGCACCGAGCGTGCCCAATGGCCGCACGCTTACCTTCATGGGCGCGGGCAATTTCGTCGTCTCTGGAATTATCAGCAACGCCAATGGCTACGCGGTCAGCCTCGTCAAATCCAACGCCGGCACGCTCATGTTGAACGGCGTTAACACCTACACCGGTTCCACCACCATCAGCGGCGGCACGCTCGCGGGCAGCGGCACGATTGTCGGGCCGGTGACAGTTGCAGCCGGCGCGATACTGGCACCGGGCAGCGGCAACATCGGCACGCTGACCGTCAACAATGCGCTCACCAACAATGGCACATTCATCATCCGCCTGAACAAATCCGTCGGCGGGCTGACGAATGACACTGTAAAAAGCGTCAGCACGCTTGTCTTCGGCGGGCCACTGCAGCTGGTTGCCTCCGGCAATCCCATCACGGCCGGCGACAGCTTCCCAATTTTTACCGCCGCCGCTTACCGGGGTTTTCCCAGCACCATTACGCCGCAAACGCCGGGGACAAATTTGTTGTGGAATACAAATAACCTCGCCGTGAATGGCACGTTGTCCGTGACGCTCGGAACCGTGAAACCGCAGCTGGGCAGTGTTTACCTGTCAGGCACAAATCTGGTGCTCGCCGGCGGTGGCAGCGCGGCGGGCTACGGTTTCACCGTGCTGGCTTCGACCAATCTATCCGTCCCCGCGACTAACTGGTCGCCGCTGTTCACCGGCACCTGCGATGCCAGCGGCAGCTTTGTGGTGACCAACGGAATTTCCGCGCTCAAGTCCCAGCAGTTTTATATCATCCGCGTTCCGTGAAAAACCGGCGAACGCTTAAAAGCTTGAACCCCGCCTGGCCCAACGCAGTTTCGCGGGCGCGGAACGCGGGTTGGCATTGCGTTCTTCCGGTGTGGGCCGGATGACTTCTTCCGAAATCTCCGAATAAAGTCCGTTACGTTGGCTCTCGGTAAACGCCTTCTTAACGCGCCGGTCTTCGCCGGAATGAAACGTCAAAATTGCCACGCGACCGCCAGGCATCAGACATGCCGGCAGATGGCGCAGCAGCGTCTCCAGCGCGGAAAACTCGTCGTTCACCGCGATGCGCAGCGCCTGAAATACGCGGCGCACGGTCAGATCGGAATCGTCCTTGCCGAGTCGCGGCAACGCGGCGCGGATGGCATCGCCAAGTGCGCGCGTCGTCGCGAAAGCTTTACCCGCGAGCAGCGGCGCGAGTGTGGCGGCATTCGGCTCATCGGCAAAATCCACCAGCAATTCTGCCAGCGCGGCGGGCTGAATTTTTTTCAGCAGCGCGGACGCCGGCTGGCTGCGCTGCGGATTCATCCGCATGTCGAGCGGGCCGTCGTGCTTCACGGAAAAGCCGCGCGCCGGATCGTCAATCTGCATCGAAGACACGCCGAGGTCGGCGAGAATCACATCCGCGCCGGCCAGATTTTGCGCGGCAAGCGCCTGCAGCAGCCCGGCAAAATTGCTGCGGTGCGCGGTAAAAACCGTTTCGTCAAAACCGAGTGCCCGCAGCCGCGCCTCTGTCTTCGGCAACTCCACCGGATCTTGATCGAGGCCGAACAGTTTTCCGCCGGGAAGAATTTTGGACAAAATTTGCTGAGCGTGTCCGCCGTAGCCCAGCGTGCAATCCACGGCAATTTCGCCGGGCTGCGGCGCGAGCACCGCCAGGATTTCCGCGACCATGATGGGCCGGTGCGTGCCGACCGGAGTTTTGCCGGCGGCGAGCACCTTGGCGATGGTCGCCGCGTCACCGCCGTGTTCCTTGTATTTTTCCTCGAACCGGCGCGGGTTTTTCCCGCCATAACGCTTGCGGCGTTGATGCGGCACCGGCGGCGCGACTGGTAAATTTTCTTCGGACACGGCGTAAATTTTGCAATGCTTCGTGCGTGAGTTCGAGGCAAATCATCGTGGTCGGCGGCGGCGCGGCAGGCTTCTTCGCGGCCATCGCGGCGGCGGCAGCCGGCGCCGAAGTGACCATTCTCGAAAAAACTTCGCGGGTGCTCGACAAAGTGCGCATCTCCGGCGGCGGCCGTTGCAATGTCACGCACGCGTGCTTCGAGCCGCGCGATTTCGCTACGCGCTATCCACGCGGTGGCCGCGCGCTGCTCGGACCGTTCACCAAATTTTCCGCGCGCGACACCGTGGCGTGGTTCGAGGCGTGCGGCGTGAGATTGAAAACCGAAAGCGACGGCCGGATGTTTCCCATTACCGATTCATCGCAGACGATTGTGGATTGTCTGATAGCCGCCGCGCAAAACGCAGGTGTGAAACTGCGTCTGAACAGCACCGTTGAATCCGTCGTCAAAGATGAAAGCGGAAAGTTTGAGCTGACACTTTCTGGCGATCACAAAATTTCGGCCGACAAATTGTTGCTTGCGACCGGCGGCTGCCGGGCTGCCGCTGCCGGACAACTGGCCGCTGCGCTCGGCCACCAGATCGAAGCTCCAGTGCCGTCGCTGTTCACGTTTCAGATCAAATCGCCGTGGCTGCGCTCGCTAGCAGGCGTCTCGCTGGAACTGGCGGAAGTTTCCGTGCCTGCCGCCAAGTTGCGCGAACGCGGGCCGTTACTGGTCACGCATTGGGGTTTGAGCGGGCCGGCCATTTTGAGAATCTCCGCATGGGGCGCGCGGGTTTTGCACGATTTGGATTACAAATTTCCGCTGCTGGTGAACTGGCTGCCGGAATTAAACGAGGAAAGAACCATGCAACAATTTCAGGCGCGGCGCGAATCGGCGGGCGCAAAGCTGCTGGTAAACGTGCCGCTGTTTCCGCTGACGGCGCGATTGTGGGAACAGCTTGTGCTTGCGGCGGGCATCGCGCGCGATACGCGCTGGTCGGCGCTTACCCGCGCACAATCGCAAGCATTGGCAAGGCAAATCCTGCGCTCGGAATTTTCTGTCGCCGGCAAAAGTTTGAACAAGGACGAGTTTGTGACCTGCGGCGGCGTGAAGCTAAGCGAGGTGAATTTTCAGACGATGGAGAGCAAGGTTTGCGCCGGACTTTTTTTCGCCGGCGAGCTGCTGGACATTGACGGCATCACCGGCGGCTTCAATTTTCAGGCCGCGTGGACGACCGGTTTCATCGCCGGCAACGCAATGGCTAAATAATAAAATTCGCTGCCGGATTTTATTCCAGCAGCGGATAGATTTTTTGCGCCAATTATTTTTTCAATTTCAACGCGTATTCCGCCACGCGCTTGCCAAGAATTTCGCCCGTCAATTTATCGCCTTCGCTCGGCGCGATGTCCGGCGATTCCTGGCCGGCTTGCGCCATCACGCCGCTGTTGCTGCCGAGGCGGTTGACGCCGTTCGGTTGCAGGGGCATTTCCGGCTGGCCGATCCAAATCATGCCATGCTGCATCGCCAGCGTGAAAAGATAATGCAGCGTGCTCAACTTGTCGCCGCTCGGGCTCATCGAAACGGTGAAGCCGGCGGCAATTTTGTCTTTCCACGCGGACGTGAACCATTTGCCGCCGGTGGCATCGGCAAACGCCTTGAACTGCGCGCTCGGCCCGCCCATGTAAGTCGGCGTGCCAAAGATGATGGCGTCGCTGACGTCGAGCTTGGTGAACACCTCGTCGTTTTTGTAGCGCCCATGAACAATGTCCTCACCGTTGATGGCGATGAGGTTGGTTTTCACGCCCGCAACGGACGCCGCGCCTTTGTGGACGGCCTCGGCGAGTTTGGTGGTGTGGCCGGAGCCGCTGAAGTAGATGACAGATACAGTTGGCATTTTATTTTTCCTTTCCTGGTTTGGTTTTAGTTTAGATCGAACAACAAAACTTGCGACGGTTTGGTCGCGGTGATTTCTAGCACACTTTCTTCGCTCACGCCAATGGCGTCGCCGCCGGCGAGCTTGGTGCCGTTGATGCTCACTTCGCCTTCAGCGATGTGAACCCACGCGTGCCGGTCTTGCGCCAGCGTGTGCGAAACTTTTTGGCCCGCATCCAATTTGCCGAGCAGCAAATCCGCGTCTTGATGAATTTCAAACGAACCATCGCGGCCGGTCTTGCTGGCGACGAGATGTAGTTTTCCGGTTTCCGCCTTGGTGAAATTTCTTTCAGCGTAACGCGGCTTCACGCCCTTCGCGTCCGGCTTGATCCAGATTTGCAGCAGGCGCGTGGCTTCCGTTTTTGACGGATTGAACTCGCTGTGTTCCACGCCGGAGCCGGCGGCCATGTATTGAAATTCACTGGGCTTGATCACGCGACCGTTGCCCATGGAATCACGATGTTGCAACGCGCCGCTCAAGACGTAGCTGATGATCTCCATGTCGCGGTGCGGATGTGTGCCGAAACCCATGCCGGGCAAAATGAGGTCGTCGTTGATGACGCGCAGGCTGCGGTAGCCCTGCCATTGCGCATCATAATAATCCGCAAAACTGAAGGTGAAATAGCTGTCCAGCCAGCCGTGGTTGACGTGGCCACGCTCATTGCTCTTTCGAATAATCATCATGGACACACCTTACGTGGCGCCGGCGATTTGGTGAAATACCATGTTGCTTGCCTGACTATAACTTAAAGCTATACTAGAATTCGCATGGAATTACGCCATCTCCGTTACTATGTTGCCGTGGCCGAGGCTGAAAACGTCTCGCGCGCGGCGCTAAAGCTGCATGTCTCGCAGCCGGGCATAAGCCGCCAAATCCGCGACCTCGAAGATGAAATCGGCTTTCAACTGTTGGAGCGCAGCGCAAAATCCGTGCGGCTGACGCCGGCGGGCAAAGTTTTTCTAAAGGAAACGCGCGAAGTTTTATTGCACGTCGAGGCGGCGGTGAACAAGGCGCGGGCCATTGCCAAAGGCGGTGGCGGCGAGATTCACGTCGGCTACGCACCGTCACTCACGGTGCAGATTTTGCCGGCGATGCTGCGGAAATTTCAGGATGCCTTTCCCGACGTGCGCGTGGCGCTGCATGACTTGTCGTCGGAGGAAATGCTGTTGCAGCTCGCCGCCGGGAAATTGCAGGTGGCGCTCACCGTTCCTCCGCCGGCCAAAATGTTGCGTGGACTTGCGTTCGTGGAAATCGCCCGCTACGCGATGGTGGTGGCGGTCGCACCGAATCATCCGTTGGGCAAATTCAAAGCTGTCACGCTTCGTCAGGTTGCGCCCGAACGGCTGATCGGTTTGAACCGCACGGATTATCCTGAATATCACTTCGAGACGCGCAAGCTGTTTGCGGCGTCCGGCCTAAAGCCAAATTTTGCCGAGGAGCACGAAGGCGGCACCGGCATCGTTGCCGCTGTCGAAGCCGGACGCGGCATCGCGCTGGTGCCGAGCAGCCTCGCATGCATCGTCGGCACGCGGGTGAAACTGATTCCGCTCAAGCCGGCGCTGCCGCCGATTCGGGTCGGTGCCTTGTGGCTCAAGAAAAAAACCTCCGCGCTGGTGGAAAAATTTATCGCGGCGGCGAAGGCAGATTAGCGCGACGCGCTTGCCTCGGACGGCGGTTGCGGGTATTTGATTTCAAATTCATGGGCCGGACGTATCACTTTGAATGTCCGTATTGTCACTACCGCGCCAAAGTTTCCGGCGGCGCGGACAGCGGCAGCCATTGCGAGGTGCAGACGGTGGTGTGTCGCGACTGCCGGGAATTGCTGGATGTCTTCACCAAATTGCGACAGCGCGCGGGCGTGGCGGAGAAAATAAGATTTCCCGGTTTTTTTCGGCCAGAAATTCCGCCGGTGGTTTTGCGCGACAGTGCAGCCAATCAGCGGCTGGTCTGGCAGAAGTTTCCGCCGGCCTGCCCGGTGGCGGCCAAACATTTTGTGGAACCGTGGCGCGATCCGGGCCGCTGCCCGCGCTGCGGGAATTTCATGGAAAAAAACGGCCTGCCTTATCGGCTGTGGGATTGAGACAAGTTACCGCAACAGTCGGGAATCACTTTTACTGCGGTGACGGGGTTTGAGCCGAACCGTTTGTGGGATTCAATGACATTTCACTTTCTTCGGGGACAATTGTCGAAGTCTCAGAATCTGCGTTCAGAAGAAACTTGGTCCATGGCCATGAGGTTTTTCGCAGCTGGATGATTGCTGGCGGCAGGTCCATCCGATTGATCCATTCCCAAGCGGCAAACGGCTCAGCCTGCAACCACAACCGGGCCAGCACCGCGGCGCGGCCGACACCGTCCGGCAAAGATTCAGTCAGCACCAGCGCGGCGGGAACATCCGTTTTGGCGAGTTCATCAATGCAGGCTTCCAGTGCTTTGCTTTTAGTCTCGCTGTCCGGCAACTGGCAAACCCAATGGATGGCTTCCGGCAAATTGGTCTTCATCCATTTATCTAGCACGGCGAGTTGAAAATAGCTGCGTTGCGAGTCATTCACGATGACTGCAGACGCCGCCAGCGCCTCGGAAATTTGCTCAATTGGAATTCCCGAAACCAGTTCATCCAAGCTGCGCCGCCGATTTTCCGCTTGCTCCGCGCCGCCGATTTTTTGCAGCACCAGCCGGACCGATTCCACGCCGCCGGTGGCCTGCTCAAATTTTCCAGCCGCTTCCGCCGACGCGGTGGCCAGAGCTTGGTTGGTGACCCGACGCTGCCGCAGGGCCTCGCCCGCGGCCAGCAAGGCCAGCACCGCCAAAAGCGCGAAAATTTTGGTCAGACGTCGCGCATTCCGGCTTTGGTTTTGGATTTTCTGAACTTCAGCCTCGGCGGCTTTAATCTGGTTTTGAATATCCCGGGTCAGGTTCTGGATATCCTGAACTTGCTCCTTCGCGGCGCGGGCTTGGTTCTGAAATTCTTGAACCTGGCGTTGCGCGGCCAGAAATTTTTCCTCGCCGGCCTGCGCCTGCTGGCGAGCGGCTTCGAGCTGGCTTTGAGGGTTCTGGGATTCCTGCGACGGGCTTGGATCCGCAGGTGGAAGATTTTGGAGCTCCAGAACTTTGTTCTCCGCCACGCGGGCTTGCTGGCGGGACGCCTCAAACTGGTTCCGCATTTCCTGCGCCTGATTCTGCGCTTCCAAAGCCTTGCTTTCTGCGGCGAGCACCCGCTGGCGGGCATCTTCCAGTTGGGCTTGCGTGTCCTGGAATTTATTTTGTAATTCCTGAAGCTGCCTTTTGGCTTCGTGCGTCTGGCTCTGAGCTTCCCGCACCTGGTTTTGCGCGTCCTGAATCTGGCCCTCAATCTCGCGCGGCAATTTTTGATTTTCCAGCGACTGTTGCTGCGCAATCTGCAATTGCCGACGGGCTTCCTCGGCTTGCGTCTGCGCTTCCCGCGCCTGCTGTTGAGCCACGGCCAAATCAAAGAAATGACGTTTTTGTTCCCGCCACCACAAGCCATTGAACCCGACCCCGAGCAGCAAGGCGATCAACTGAACTTTGGCCATCTCCAAGTCGGCTTCGGCGTAGCGGTGATCGGTAGCGAGAATCTCCCGTTTCTCCGCGCCATGGCGGGCATCCACAAAAATGAATTTCCCCGCTCGCCGCGTGGTATCCAGCGTGCCATCTGGCAACACCGGGTGCCGCAACGCGGGCACAAAACATTCGGCCGATCCGTTCGGCTGGTCGCCCTCGCTGGCATTGGGTTCACCGGCGATCACGATGGGCAAAATCTGCCCGTCACGCCCGAGCTGCTTGAAATAACGCACCACTTCATTCACCTGTTGGCTTTGAGCCGAACGCGGTGAACAGACCACAAGCAGACAGACCGACTGCTCCAAAGCCTGCCGAATTTCCGCGCTCAAGGTGCCACCCTCGGCCAGCTCTGTTTCATCCCGGAAAATGGGTGCGATGCGTTCAGGAATGATTTCCCCGCGGCCATTGACTTGGCCTGCGAATTCCGCCGGCACGGCAAACGTCTTCAGCGCGTCGTTCAACCAGTTGCCCCAGCACCGGCGGTCTGCCACCGGTGAATCGGAACGCAGCGCACGATTGTCCTGAGGGCTGTAACTGAGGAAAGCCCAAAATTTAGTTTCGGTATCGGTCATGCCAAGCGGATTAGAATAAATTTTAAAAGCGGCCGAATCAATTCTGCGCTGAAAATTTTACGCGCCCACTGACAAGCGTGGCTTGCATAAGCCTCAATCTTCTCCCAAAGACCAAATATTTCATGGAATTATGAGGAACTGCCACTAGCGCAAAACAGCGGCGCGATAGTCGCGCGGCGTCATCCGAAATCGTCTGCGGAAGGCGGTGGCAAAATACTGGCTGGAGTTAAAACCGTTCTGAAAAGCAATTTCTGTCACCGGCAGCCTCGCGTTTTCCTTGAGCTGGCGCGCCGCCATCTCCAGCCGGCACTCATTGAGGTATTCAATGGGACCAATATTGACGAGCTCGCGGCAGTATTTACAGAATGCAGTGATGCCCATGCCACAACGATCCGACATCTTCTGTAACGTCCACGGCTGGCTGCAACTCGCCGGGTTGTCGGTCAAATCGCGCAAAAATAATTCCACGGTCCTGCGCCGCGATGTGAGATCGGGGTTCTGCTCGGTCTGCTGTTCCGTGAGCGCGACAAGAATGCTCAAAAGCAGTTGGTTCAACAGCGTAATCATTTGTGATTCGACATGCGCCTGGTTCCAATTAACCAAGGCACCGCCCAGCCCGCGAAAGGCGGAGCCGACTGCGGGCGATGAATCCCAGACGACGTTTTCATTATACCGCAGCTTGCGGGTCAGTTCCGCCTTGTCCTGGGCGGTTAGCGTCACCCAACGCGGCCAGCGCCAGTCTTGATTGGGGCGCCGCACGCCGACATCCAGGATGAGCCAATGCAGCTTTCCGGGGCCGATATTCGGCGCGCCCAGCTTGTGCAACTGCCAAGGCCGCGTGATGGTGAACTGACCCGAGTGAAGTTTAAAATTCTTCGTCTCGACAGAAAAATCCATCGCGCCGGTTTCAAGAAAGCAAATTTCCACACCCTCATTGCGGTGGGCTTCGAGTCCCCAGTCCTGTGCGCCCGTGCCGTTCCAGAACCCGATACTGGTGATACCAGGAAGCTGATCCGGATGCATTAAAACACCAGGATAATAGCCCCTGGAAAGCGCCTGCATCTGAATCTTGCCCCCGCGCACGGCCGCGGACTGCGGCGCGCAAGAATCGATCTTGAAATGAGATTTCCGCCCGCGATAAATGGGCGCAACTGACGCTGACATGCATGTTCATTATCCTTCACCGAATGAATTTGCAAGACCGGAAGCGCCGCCTCGGGCAAACTTCTACTTCATCCAATGAAAAAAATAATCTGCATGGGGCTGCTCGGCTGTGCGCTGACTTGGTCGGTTCACCCGGAAACTGCCAACTCCAATTTAGCCACGCATTCTTGGCCACCGGCCAATCCAGCCGCCGTCGCGCACTGGCAGTCATTACGCTTCGGCATGTTCATTCATTGGGGGCCGGTGAGCTTGACCGGCCACGAAATCGGCTGGTCGCGCGGCGCTGAAACGCCAATTGCGGTTTACGACAACCTTTACAAGCAATTCAACCCGACAAATTTCAACGCCGACGAATGGGTGGGCATCGCCAAGGCCGCCGGCATGAAATACATCGTGCTGACGACGAAGCATCACGACGGCTTTTGTTTGTGGGACACGAAGCTGACGGATTACAACATCATGCACACGCCGTTCCATCGCGACGTGGTGAAAGAACTGGCCGCCGCGTGCAAGAAACAGGGCATCGAATTTGGCGCGTATTATTCCGTGACCGACTGGTATGACCAAGATTGGCCGGTGACTAGTCCCGCTGGCAAAGTGAAGCGTGAGAAGTCCGACCTCGATGCTTACGAAAAATATTTGCAAGGCCAGATCACCGAACTGATTCAAAACTACGGCCCGCTCATCACGGTTTGGAATGATGTGTCGGCGATGTATGGCAAGCGCGGCGCAGAGACCATCAAAATGGTTCGCCAGCTCCAGCCTAACATTCTCATCAACAACCGCACCGGCGACGGCGGCGACTACGACACGCCGGAGCAGAAAATCGGCAAATTCCAACTGGATCGTCCGTGGGAATCCTGCATGACCGTTTCCAAACACAACGCCTGGGCTTGGGGCGGCGCGAAGGACGGCGTGAAGCCGGTGTCCGCGTGCCTTGAAATGCTCATCCTGGGCGCGGGCGGTGACGGAAATATTTTGCTCAACGTCGGCCCGCGGCCCGACGGCGTGATTGATCCCGCGCAGGCGAGCTTGCTGAAAGAAGTTGGCGTCTGGCTCGCGAAAAACGGCGAGAGCATTTACGGCACGCGCGGCGGGCCGTGGAAACCGACCCAGTCCATCGCCAGCACGCGCAAGGACAACACGATTTATCTGCACGTCATGAAATCGGAAAATGGCAAAGTGGAATTGCCCGCATTGCCGGCGGAAATCAAATCTGCCTCGCTGCTCAATGGCACTAAAGTTGAGTTCAGTCAGAACAACGGAAAACTTTCCATCACCATTCCGCCGGCTGCACTCGAACCAATGGACACCATTGTTAAAATTGAAGTGGATCGCCCGGCGATGAAAATTCCGGTGCTGACGGCCGCCTCCGAAGTCAAAGCCACCGCATCCAATGTGTTCCAAGGCCAAAATGCAGAATATGGCCCGCAACAAGCCTTCGACAACAACCCGCAGACGCGTTGGGCAACCGACAGCGGCACAAAGCAATGTTGGATTGCCGCTGATTTGGGCAAGGCTGCAATAATCCAGAGCGTCCGCATATCAGAAGCCGCGGGTTTCACCGACCGCATTGCAAAATTTGAATTTCAATACCGCGACGGCGGTGAGTGGAAAACAATTTTCAACGGCACCAAAATCAGCGCCAACTTCCAGAAGAAATTCGAGCCGGTGACCGCCAGGGAATTCCGCCTGAACATTCTCGACGCGACCGAAGGCCCGACCATAGCGGAGATTGAGTTGGGCGAAAAACAGCCATGAAAAACATCAGCGCCGTTGATCTCGTCATCATCGTCCTTTACCTCGCTGGCATCGTCGGCGCAGGCGTGTGGGTCGGATTGAAAAAACGCAAGGGTGGCGAGGCCGGCAGCTATTTTCTCGCGGGCAACACGCTAAGCTGGTCGTCCATCGGGCTGGCGCTGTTCGCGACAAATATTTCCTGCCTGCATCTCGTCAGCCTCGCGCAGGCGGGCTACGATTCCGGCCTGCTCATGGGCAATTTTGAATGGCTCGCGGCTTACACGCTGATCGTGTTGAGCCTCTTCTTCGTGCCGTTTTACATGCGCGCCAAGGTCGCGACGCTGCCGGATTTTTTGGAAAAACGTTATTGCACCGAATGCCGCGACTGGCTGGCCGGGCTTTCGATGCTCACGGCAATCATCTTTAACATCGCCTTTCCGCTCTCGACCGGCTGGCTCGTGCTGCACGGCGTATTCGGCATTGATAAGTGGGTTTGCATTCTCACGCTGACGACACTAACGGCGATTTACACGATTCTCGGCGGTCTGTCGGCGGTCGTGCTGACGGAGACAATTCAAGCCGTTATTTTGCTGACGGGTTCGATCATCATCACCGCGCTGGCCTACTCGAAAGCTGGCGGCTGGCACGGCATGACCGAACAGCTTCACGCCAGCGGCGAATCCATCAAGCTGACCATGCTGCGCTCGCCCGCCGACGAACCCGGCCTGCCGTGGTATGCGGTGCTGCTGGGCTATCCGGCGTTGAGCATCTGGTATTGGTGCGCCGACCAAACGATTGTGCAACGCGTCCTCGGCGCGAAGGACGAAAACCACGCGCGCACCGGACCGCTCTTTTGCGGCCTGATCAAAGTCTTTCCGGTGTTCGTGTTCATCCTCCCCGGACTGCTGTTTCTGACGATGATTCAAGGCGGCAAGCTCGACGGCCTCGCGCAGTTGCGTGTTCGCAGCGAACAAACCATTTCCGCTTCCGCCAAACAATACCGACTGGAGTTGACCGGCAAAGCGCTCGGTGGACAGACGGAAAAAATCAGTTTCACCGACGGTCAATCGCCGCTCGACTTGACCAAGGAACTCGCCAACGACGGCAAGCCGCTCACGCTGATGACCGGCCTCGACGCGAAGAAACTCATTTTGCCACCGAACGTCACCGTGATGACGTCGAAGGAAACCTACGGCCTGATGATCAAAAACCTGATGCCCGTCGGCTTGTTCGGCGTGATGGCGGCGGCGCTGATGGCCGCGCTCATGGGCAACCTCGCCAGTGCGTCCAACTCCATCGCCACGCTGTTCAGCTATGATTTGTGGCGACGCTTCCGGCCGGCCACGCCGGAACATAAATTAGTTTTAATCGGCCGGCTCGCATCGCTCGCGGCGTTTCTGCTGGGCATCGGACTGGTGCCGTTGCTGGACAATTACAAAAGCATTTTCGCCGGCATCAACGACATCATCGCGCACATCGCGCCGCCGGTGTCGTGTGTGTTCGCCGTCGGCGTGTTCTGGCCGCGCGCGTCGGCGTTCAGCGCCAAGTGGACGATGTGGGTCGGCTCGCTCACCGGCGCGCTGGTCTTCACCGGCAAGACGCTGCACGTCTGGAAACCGGAGACGTTCGGCTGGATTCCCGGATTTATTTACCTGACGCCGTTCATGCTGATGGCGTTTTATCTGCTCTGCTTCTGCATCGTGCTGCAAGTCTCGCTAACACTGCTGCGTCCGAAACTGGCAGCGGAAGACCCGCAGAGACTTTACTGGCCGCATCCGTTCGATGCGCTGAAATCGCCGGGCTGGCCGGGATTGGCGAACTACAAATTTCTCGCCGCGATGGTCTTCATCGCAATGTGCGTGCTCTATTACCTGTTCCGCTGAAACAAACCGCTCAAAGAAATGACATTCGATATCAAAACAAAAACTGTTTTGGCCGCACTGGCCGCCATTACGGTCGCTGCCTTCTCCGGCCGCGCGGGTGAAGCCCCACTGGCTGAACAATTGAAGACCATTGACCAGACGATGGCCAATGGCCCATTTCAGCCGAACTGGGAATCGCTCAAGACGCACCAAGACCCCGAGTGGTTTCGCAACGCGAAGTTCGGCATCTACACGCATTGGGGGCCGGTGACCGTCGGCGCGGAAGACGGGCCGGCCGGCGGCCAATGGTATGGCCACAGCATGTATGACACGAACAGTCCGACGTTCAAGTATCACCAGAAAAAATACGGCGGCCAGCACACCATCGGCTACAAGGACATGGTGCCGAAATTCACGGCGGAAAAATTCAATGCCGACGACTGGGCGGATTTGTTTGCCAAAGCCGGCGCGAAATTCGCCGGGCCGGTGGCCGTGCATCATGACAATTTCGCCATGTGGGATTCGCAGCTTACGCGCTGGAACAGCCTGAACATGGGGCCGCACCGCGACATCACCGGCGAACTGGAAAGAGCCATCCGCGCGCACGGGCTGAAATTCATCACCACATTTCATCACGGCTACGCGTGGCGCTATTTTGAGCCGGCGTTCAAATTCGACGCCGCCGATGGGCAAAACGCCGATCTTTACACCGAGGTTCATGCGCCCAAGGCGCCGGCTAGCCAGCATTTTCAGGACATGTGGCTGGCGATGGTGGACGAGGTGCTGCAAAAATATCAGCCCGATTTAATCTGGTTTGATTTTGAATTTTTCGCGGTCATCCAACCGGACTACGAGAAAAAGCTTTTTGCCGACGCTTACGATTGGGCGGCGCAAAACAACCGCACCATCGGCGTTTGCCAGAAATCGCGCGACATCCATAAATACACCAGCATCCTCGATTTCGAGCGCGGTCGCGAAGACAAAATCACGCCGTATCCTTGGCTGACCGATTCAGCCGCCGGTGAATGGTTCCACCAAAAATCCGCGCCTTACAAATCCATCAGCACGCTGGTGACCACGCTCGTGGACATCGTTTCAAAAAACGGCTGCCTGTTGCTCGATGTCGGTCCGGCGGCGGACGGCACGATTCCGCCCACCGCCCGCGAACGTCTGCGCGGCATGGGCGACTGGCTGCGCGTCAACGGCGACGCGATTTACGGCACGCGCCCGTGGAAAATTTACGGCGAAGGCCCGACGAAACAGGCCAAGGCCGGCGGATTCAGCGAAAACGCCGACAAGCCGTTCACCGCGCAGGACATCCGGTTCACGACGAAAGGCGACGCGCTTTATGCGATTGCGCTGGGCGTGCCGCAAGCGAAATTGAAAATCAATTCGCTCGGCCTCGCCGCCGGAAAGATTGATTCCATCACCTTGCTCGGCAGCGATGCGAAGCTGGATTGGAAGCAGGACGCCGATGCGCTCACCATTCAGCCCGCTACGAAATGGCCGTGCCAGCACGCGGTTACTTTCAAAATTACGTTCCAAAAATAACCAACCAAAACACGCCATGAAAAAACTTCTGAACTGCACCTTGCCGCTGCTGGCGCTGATCGTTTTGTCCGGCTGCGCCACCACGCAACCGCACATCACGCGCTACGCCTGGGTCACCGGACTGAAACCGGAAAAAATCGAGCGCTACGAATACCTCCACTCGCATCCGTGGCCGGCCATCAACAAGATGATCAAGGACTGCCACATTCAAAATTACTCAATTTACGAGCGCGAGATTGACGGTAAAACCTATCTTTTTTCGTATCTCGAATACACCGGCACCAATTTTGACACCGACATGAAATTAATGGCCGCTGATCCCGAAACACAGCGCTGGTGGAAGGAAACCGATCCGTGCCAGCAGCCGCTGCCTGATGCGGCGGCGAAGGGAAAAATCTGGAGCGACGCCAAGGAAGTTTTCCATCTCCAATGAAACCAGTCCAAAAATTCCAATTCGTATGCGCACTGACGACGATGCTCGCCGCTAAAGTAGTTTTCGCGGAAACCAATTCGCCGATCCAGCCGCAAGCCGACGGCGTGTTGCAGCTCGACGCCCGCGCCGCGACCATTTACGGCAAGGCGGCGAAGTTTTTTGAAGGCAAGCCTGATTTTATCGGCGCTTGGACTGACGCTGCCGATTATCTTTCATGGCCGGTTTCTTTTAGTGCACCGGGCGTCTATGTTGTTGAACTCAATTATGCCTGCGCGCCCGGTTCAGACCGCACCCTGTTTGAAATCGAGGCCGGCGGGCAGTCCACCGTTTCACGCATCATGGACGACACGGGTTCGTGGTATGATTACGAAGTTTTTAATCTCGGCGAATTTCGCGTGAACAACGCCGCGCCGCAGACGCTGACGCTCAAGCCCAGACAAAAACCCGGGCAAGCGGTAATGAATCTGGCTTGGTTACGGTTCATTCCGGCGAACGATTATTCAAATTATCTCGCGCGCACCGCCGCCGAGCATCGCCAGACCAAACAGGTCGGTTTGCCAGCGCAGGTTTTTGTCGTGCCAAATTTTCATCCGGCCAGTTGCGGCTGGCTCGCGAACTGGTCGGTGGAGCGGAATTACTGCGCCAATTCCTATCTCAACCACCTCGACCGAGTGCGCGATGACGCGAATTACGGCTACGCGCAATCCGAGTGCAACAACCTGATCGCGATCCACAATTTCCAGCCCGAACGTTTTGCCGAATTGCAACAACGCGTGAAAGAAGGCCGCGTGGAACTGGTGAACGCCTTTTTTCTCGAACCAACAATCAATCTTTCCGGCGGTGAAGCTCTGGCAAAAATGGGCATTGAAGGTTTGCGCTGGCAGCAGTCGGTGATGGGCGTGCGCCCGCGCTACTGCTGGGCGATTGACGTGTGTGGCACGCACGCGCAGATGCCGCAGCTCTGCGATTTGCTCGGGCTCGACGCGCTGATTTACACGCGCTGCAATCGCGCCGGCAAAGCCGTGTTCTGGTCGGAGTCGCCGGACGGCTCGCGCATTTTGACGATTGTGCCCGGACATTATTCCGAAAACCTCGGCGGCACTTACGCCGCCAAGCAGCCGCTGACCGAAAGCCAGTTGCTGAACGCGGCCAAGGCAATTTCCAACAAGCTGCCGGTGACGCCAACGAGCGCACCAGTTTTAATTCTTGGCGGCAACGGCGATTACGCCCTTGCGCCGGCGCGCAAAGAAAATCCGACTGAATTTTTGGAAGCATGGAAAAAATTTCGTCCCGACTGCGAAATTCATTACGGCGGTCTCTCGGCTTACGTGGACGCGCTGCTGCCGGGCATCCAGTCCGGCAAAATTAAGATTCCCACTGTCCGCACCGGCACAGGCTTTACGTTTGATTCGTTCTGGATCGAAAATCCCCGCGTGAAGGAATGGTATCGCCGCGACGAGCACGCGCTCCAGTCCGCCGAAATGCTCGCCACGATCGCGAGCCTCAAGAGCGGCTTCGCGTATCCGGTCGAGCCGCTGTATCACGCCTGGCTGCAAATTCTGCTGAACATGGATCGCAACACGCTTTGGGGCAGCGCGGGTGGCATGGTCTTTGAGAGTGCCACGTCGTGGGATGTGCAAGACCGTTTCACCTGGGTGCAGAATCAAAGCGCTGAAACCCTCAAGACCGCCGCCCAAAAACTGGCGGGCGACGGCAGCGGGATACTGCTTTTCAATCCCGCCAACTGGCAGCGGACTGATCCGCTGCGATTGAAACTGACCGCGGACACGACCATTGCCGGCGCGAAATGCGAAGCGGCGGGCGATGGCACGACTTTTTGCCAATTGGAAGTTCCCGCGACGGGTATCGTCGGCGAGAAGTTGAAATCGTCTCCGCCTCCCGCGCCAAAATCCATCACGCTGCCAGCGACCATTAAGACAAAATTCTATTCCGCGAAAATGGATCCCATCACCGGCGCGCTGGTGAGTTTGAAAACCAAATCCGGCCGCGAAATGCTTGGCGGGCCGGCGAACGTGGTCGTCGCCGAAAAATATTCCGGTTACGGTGATCCCGGCGATTTTGTGAATCCGCGTCCGAAACGCCAGCGCCTCGCCACTTCGAGCGATTTTAAAACGACGCTGGCTGTCACCGAAGGTCCGCTGGCCGTCACGGTGACCGCCACGGAAGAATTTCTCGGCGGCGGCGCACTGAAGCGGGTTACGCGATTTTTCAAAAATTCTCCGCGCATCGAATTTGAAACGGAGCTGAACGACATTCCCAACAAAACCGTGGTTGTTGCTGAATTTCCGCTGGCACAGACACCGACGGAAATCCGGCGCGGCATTCCCTTTGGATTTTCGCGCGACGACGGTTTGATTTCTGGCATCGTCCCGGCCATCCGCTGGACCGATTATTCCTCGCCGAGTCAGGGCGGCCTAGCTTTGCTGGATCGCGGCGTGCCCGGTCGAGAAATTGACGGAAGCACGCCGGTGATTTACCTGCTCAATGCCACGGACAAATACTACGGCTACACCAATGCCTGGCTCAGTGGCAAAGGCAAGCACAGCTTCCAATACGCGCTCGTGGCTCACGATGCTGACTGGAACGCGGCGCGCGTCCCGCAAATGGCTTGGGAATACAATTCACCCGTCATCATCGCCACGAATTGCCAGCCGACCACGCCGCAGTCATTTGTGCAAACTTCGGACAACGTGATTGTCGAAGCGATGCGCCGAGACGGAGTGGACATTGAATTGCGTCTCGTCGAAGCCTTCGGGCTGGCGGGCGAAGCGGAAGTGAAATTGAATCTGCCGCATATGAGCGCGACGCTCACGGATTTGACCGGTGGCCACGCGCAACAACTGAAGGGCGAGCCGGATTGCAAATTCCCGGTGAAACCTCAGCAGATTATCACGCTGCGTTTCCAGACCGCAACGCCCGTGGCGGAAATCCAGCCGCTGATGAAATGGGATGAACTGGTTCCGCCGGCGAAGTTGCCCGCGTTGCGAGAATACCTGCCGAATGTC
Source organism: uncultured Verrucomicrobia subdivision 3 bacterium (assembly GCA_903889895.1). GTDB lineage: Bacteria > Verrucomicrobiota > Verrucomicrobiia > Limisphaerales > UBA11358 > UBA11358. The sequence continues at coordinate 33,203 of CAISYZ010000058.1, forward strand.
AAAGGCCATCCGCCGCGCGGCTCTTAAAACTTGAAGCATGGATAAAATGAAATCGCTTGTTTTGCAACAACCCGGCGCGCTTGCCTGGACGAATGTCGCCGAGCCAACGCCCGCTGCCGGCGAAACGCTGGTGCGCGTGCGCCGCTGCGGCGTGTGCGGCACGGACATCCACGCGCTCGCCGGCAAGCAGCCGTTCTTCAGTTATCCGCGCCGGCTCGGGCACGAGTTGTGTGTGGAAATTATTTCGGTGCCCGCCGGCAGCGGCCTGCGCACGGGCGATTTGTGTGCGGTTGAAGCCTATTATTTTTGCCGCGAATGTCCGGCGTGCCGCGCTGGAAAAACCAACTGCTGTAAAAACCTGAAAGTTCTCGGTGTCCACATTGACGGCGGCCACGCGCCGCTGATGGCCGTGCCGACGGACAAACTCCATCGCGCGAGTTCGCTGACGCCGGAACAAATTGCGCTGGTCGAGCCGCTCGTCATCGGCGCGCACGGCGTGGAACGCGCGGCTCCCAAAAAAGATGAGCCGGTCGTGATTGTCGGCATGGGGCCAATCGGTTTGGCGGCCGCGATTTTCGCCAAAGCCGCTGGAGCCAATCTGGTCTGTGTGGATGTGCAACCGGAGCGCCTGAACTTTGCCTGCAAAAAAATGCAGCTCGGCCAAGCCATTCCGGCGGACGCCGGTTTGGCGGAAAATCTCCAGAAACATTTTGGCCAGTTGCCGTCAGTGGTGATTGACGCCACCGGCAATCCGGCTTCGATGCGCGGGGCGTTCCAACTCGCCGAGCATGGCGGACGCATCGTGTTTCTCGGTTTATTCATTGGCGAACTGACTTTTGATGATCCGAATTTTCATCGCCGCGAACTGACATTGATGGCGAGCCGTGCGGGTTTGACGGGCACGTTCCGCGAAGTCATCCGCCTGATGGAAGCTCAACAAGTTGACGTGCTACCGCTCATTACGCATCGCTTTAATTTTGCCGAGACGGCGGAGCGGCTACCGCAAATTCACCGCGAAACCGGACTCGTCAAAGCCATGATTGATTTCGACAACTTTTAACCAACCAATATTACCAATATGAAAATCACCAAACTTGAACCCATCATCCTGCACGCGCCGGTCACGCGCGGTGGCATCGCCGACAGCACGCACAAACTTTCGCACTGGGGCGCGCCCGGCGTCGCCATCCACACGGACACCCGCCAAATCGGTTACGGATTTTCCGGCACGCACGCGCATTTGCCGACCGACCGGCTGATTGTGGATTGTATCATCCACAGCTTCGGCCCGTTGTTGCTCGGCGAAGATCCGCGCGAAGTCTTGGCGCTCTGGGAAAAATTGCACAAGCAGGCGGAAATTTACTGGGTCGGCCGCGCTGGCATCACACATCTCGCGCTCGGTGCGATTGACATCGCGCTTTGGGATTTGAAGGCGAAGGACGCCGGCGTGCCGCTGTGGAAATTGCTCGGCGGCTCTGCCAAGAAAAAAGTCGAAGCCTACAACACCGACGGCGGCTGGCTGAACTGGCCGCTGAAAACCGTCGTGTCCGACTGCAAGCGGCTCGTGGAAAAAGAAGGCTACCGCGCGGTAAAACTCAAAGTCGGCGGGCCGAATCCGCGCGAGGATTTGCGCCGCGTCGAGGCCGTGCGCAAGGCACTCGGGCCGGACATCCGCATCATGACTGATGCAAATGGCAAATGGACTTTGCCGCAGGCGATGCAAACCGCCGGACGCCTGAAAGATTTCGACATCGCGTGGATCGAGGAACCGATTTATTTCGACGACGTCGAAGGCCATCGCCGGTTGGCCGAGGCGATTGAAACGCCGATTGCGTTGGGCGAACAGCTTTATACCGCGCAGCATTTCCGCGATTTCATCCACGCCGGCGCGGTGCATTACGTCCAACCGGATGTCGTGCGGCTCGCGGGCATCACGGAATTCTGGCAGGTCGCGGACATGGCGCGCTGTTACAGCCTGCCGGTCGTGCCGCACGTCGGCGACATGTGCCAGGTGCATCAGCATCTTTGCTTCGCGCATCCGGCGTGTTCGCTGCTCGAATACATTCCGTGGCTGCGCGACTGGATGGAAACGCCGGCGAAAATCGTGGACGGCTTTTACGTCGCGCCCGAAACGCCCGGTGCCGGCATGACGCCAAGCAAGAAGGCGCTCAAGACAATCAACAAAGCGTGAACTCCACGATGAATTTAGAAATTCCATTTCGCCTCGAAGGTGAAACCGCCTTGATTACGGGCGGCGGCACCGGCATCGGCCTGGGCATCGCGCGCTGCATGGTCAAAGCTGGCGCACGGGTTGTGCTGGTTGGCCGGCGCGAAAACGAACTGGCTTCTGCCTGCGCGGAACTAGGAGCAAACACATCGTTCCTTGCGCAAGACGTGACACGTTTTGACGAAATGCCGGCTTTGGTCCAGCGCGCAGAAAAATCGGCGGGCAGTCCGATTTCCATTCTCGTCAACAACGCGGGCGTGCACTTGAAAAAATTTGCCGTGGACGTCACGCCAGAAGAATTTCAAACCGTCTTCAGCACGCACGTCCTCGCGGCGCACGCGCTGACGCGGGCGCTGATTCCCGGCATGGGCGCGCGCGGGCGCGGCTCGGTGCTGTTCACTTCTTCAATGGCGGCGTTCATGGGCGTGCCGCAGGTCATGGCTTACGCCGCCGCGAAGAGCGCGTATTTCGGCATGGTTTCCACGCTCTCGGCGGAACTCGCTTCGAAAGGCGTGCGTGTCAACGCCATTGCGCCCGGCTGGATTTTCAGCGAGATGTCGCGCAAAGCGCTCGACAATGATCCGACGCGCAAAGCAAAAGTTCTTTCGCGCATTCAAATGGGCCGCATGGGCCAGCCGGAAGATGTCGGCTGGGCGGCGGTTTATCTTTGCTCGCCAGCAGCGAACTATGTGACCGGTGTCACGTTGCCGGTGGACGGCGGCGCGGCGGTCGGATTTTGATTTAAAAAATTCAAGACAGGAAAAATATGTTGCTCCAAGACAAAGTGATTTTTCTCACCGGCGGCTCGACCGGCATCGGCTGGGACTGTGCGAAAGCCTACGCCGCCGAGGGCGCAAAAGTCGTGCTCGTCGCGCGTGGTAAAGACGCGGTGGCAAAAGCGGCGGCGGAATTGGGCGACAAACATCTGGGTTTTTCGTGCGACGTTTCCAGCGATGCCGAAGTGAAGGCCGCGATTGAAAAAACCCTGGCGCACTTTGGCAAACTCGACGCCGTCCACAACAACGCTGGCATCGGCACGCCGGCGAAGGCGATTCACGAAACCACCGATGCGGAATGGGACGCGCTGTTCAACATCAATTTAAAAAGTGTTTTGCACACGACGCGCCATGCGTTTACCGCATTGAAGGCGAGTCAGGGAACGATTCTCAACACGTCGTCGCTCGTCGGCGTCATTGGTCAGGAAATTCACGCCGCCTACACCGCAACGAAAGGCGGCATGAACACGCTGACCAAATCCATGGCTCTCGATTACGCGAAGCATGGCATCCGCGTGAACGCCGTTTGTCCCGCCGGCACTTGGACACCGATGCTACGCAAATGGTGCGCCGAGCAGCCGAACCCGGCGTCTATCGAGCGCTACCTTGATGAAATTCATCCGCTCGGCTACTGCCCGGAAGGCGATGCGATTGCCGACGCTTGTGTGTATTTGCTTTCCGACAAGGCGCGTTTTGTGACCGGACATATCATGCACGTCAGCGGCGGCGCGGAACTCGGCTACCGGCGGCCACTTTAATTTCATGAAAAATCTCCGCTCATGAGCCTGCCACTTTCCATCGTTGATGCGCACGTCCATTTTTGGAATCCGCAACGGTTGAATTATCCGTGGCTTGCGGGCTTGCCGGCGTTGAACCGCGCGTTCTTGCCGGAGGAATATTCGACGGCCACAAAAAATGCCGGTGTCAGCAAAATGGTTTTCGTCGAGTGCGGCTGCGAACCGGCGCAAAACCGCGACGAGGTGAAATGGATTTCCGAACTCGCCATCCGCGAAAAAAGGTTGAAAGGAATCGTTGCCCACGCTTCGCTGGAATGGGGCATGGCGGCGCGCGAGGAACTTGCCGCGCTCGCCAAATTTCCGCTGGTCAAAGGCGTGCGCCGGAATTTGCAGAGCGAAGCGGATGTGAATTTTTGTTTGCAGCCCGATTTCATGGCCGGTGTCCGCGCGCTGGCGGAATTTGAGTTCAGCTTCGATCTGTGCATCGTTCACCTCCAATTGCCTGCGGTGATTGAACTGGTTCGCCGGTGTCCGGAAATTCTTTTCATCCTCGACCATTGCGGCAAACCTGCTATCCGTGACGGCCAGCTTGATCCGTGGCGGCAACAAATTCGCGAACTGTCTGCGCTGCCAAACGTCGCGTGCAAAATTTCCGGCCTGCTCACCGAAGCGGATTGGGCGAACTGGCAGCCCGCCGATTTTCAGCCGTTCGTCCGGCACGCAATTGACTGCTTCGGCTTTGACCGCGTTTTGTTTGGCGGCGACTGGCCGGTGCTGACGCTGGCCGGTGATTTTTCACGCTGGCGGGCGGCGCTGGATTTCTGCCTGGCGGATGCGGACAAAAGTGATTTGAAAAAACTGTTTCAAACCAACGCGGAAAAAATCTATCGTATCTGAAACCTATGGCGGCCATTGAAGGAATTTTTGTCCCGAACATCGTGCCTTACGACGCGCAAGGTCGCATCAACGAGGAGGAATTGCGCCGCATCATCCGCTGGCTCGTTGGCAAGGGCGTGACCGGTTTTTATCCGAACGGCAGCATGGGCGAATTCATCCGCTTGAGCTACGAGGAGCGCAAGCGCGTGCTGAAAATCGTCGTCGAGGAAGCGGCGGGCAAACCCATCCTCGCCGGCGCGGCGGAGCCGAACGTGGATCTGGTTTTGGAGATGTGCCGTTACTGCGCCGACCTTGGCTGCCGCGCGGTGTCCATCACCGGGCCGTATTATTACAAGCTTACGCAGGAAAGCATCGAGCAATATTTTCGCGAAATCGCCGCGAAGTCGCCGATAGACATCGTCGTTTACAACATTCCCGTTTTCGCGAATGAAATTTCCATTCCGGTTTTGAAGCGGCTCGCGCTCGACTGCCCGCGCATCGTCGGCACGAAGGATACGAGTAAAGACATGTGTCGCTTTCAGCAGACCTTGCAGGAGATCAAACCGCACCGGCCGGATTTCTCGGTGCTCATCGGCTGGGAGGAATTGCTTTGCACAGCGATGTTCATGGGTGCGGACGGCGGCACGCTTTCCAGCGGCGGCGTGGCGCCGGAAGTGGTGATGAAACTTTACAATGAAGCCCGCGCCGGCAAATGGGACGCCGCCAAGCAGACGCAGTTCAAACTGCTGGAACTATTTTCGCTCATGGTTGGCGCACCGAATTTTCCCGAAGGCTTCCGGCAAGGCTACGAACTGCGCGGCTTCAAGGCAGGTCACGCGCGGTTTCCGCTTTCGGTTCACGAAGAAAAACTTGTCGCCGAGATGCGTGGCAAGCTGGCGTGCGTGCTGGCGGATTGCGGCTTCGGAGAGGCGGCGAGCGAATGTCAGCGAGCCGAGTGTGCTGCGACGAAAGTTCCGCCGAACCGCGTGGACATTGAAAACCTCGTGCGCGAGGTGATGGGAAAAATGCTGTCGCAGCAAAAATAATTTTAAATGAGCGCGCTCGGTTTCATCGAAGTTCCGTTCTTGAGCGTCGCCGCCGTCGTGGCTGACGCGGCGGCGAAGGCGGCGCGCGTCCGGATTCTCGGTTTCGAGGCGACGGGCAACGAAAATATTTTGATTCGGCTCGGCGGCGGCATCGCCGATGTTGAGGCGGCGCTCGCCACGGCAGATGAGTTTGCCGCGCGTCTTGGCAGTTCCGCCGTGGTGCAGGCCATCGCGCGGCCGGCAGCGGGAATGAACGCGATGATTCATTTTCCGAATGCGCAAAATCCGCTCTACGGCGGACGCGACCAGTTTCTGCCGAACGATTTTCCTCAACCTGAAAATAAAATTATGAGCAACAAACAAGAAGCCCTGGGAATCCTCGAAACGCAAGGATTGACTGCCATACTCGAAGCGACGGATGCGATGCTGAAAGCCGCGAACGTCACGCTGGTCGGCAAGGAGAAAATCGGCGCGGCCTACGTCACCGTCATCGTGCGCGGCGACGTGGCGGCGGTGACGGCAGCAATCGACGCCGGCAGCAAGGCGATCGGGTCGCTCGGCAAGTTAATCGCCGCGCACGTCATCGCGCGGCCGCACGACGAGCTGGTGGCGCTGCTGCCGAAGTGAGGCCGACTTGGACTGCAAGGTTGCCGAAGACTTCGGCGCCAAAAAATTTCCCGGCGGCTGGTCAGCTTGGTTGCGGCATTTATATCTGCCGGTCGCATCTGGTGCGTTTGATACCCGAGCATCCAAATCGAGTAAAGGTGTGACGGACGAACAATACGTCTTTTTGAATGGTTTGGGGAATTCTGCCAAACCTCTGGCATGGCGAAGTCCTGCCATATTTGGCTGCAAGCAAATAACTACCCGTTTGGGTAGCTGCAAATTTGCCGGTTTGAAGATAATATTCATTCCTAACCATGCTTACACAAGCCGACAAGTCTTTTGGGGCTGAAGTGGCGTCCGTTATCACGGCCGGTTTGGGGTTTTCATTTGCCAAAAGGTGCTGGTTTATGCTGGCAATTTTTCCCGTTACGGCGTTTTTGGTTTGCGGCTGCCACAAAAAGAACGCGGGAGTTTCCACCCCGCCGGCAACAGCCGATGCGACGGTCAACGCGGTCAATCATGAGCCATCGACGGCGGCAGCGAGTTTCGTCCCCACCGGCCCAGTCAGAGCGGTTCTGCCCACTTCCGCCGTATTGCAAGACCCCAGCGTGCGCGCCAATTTGAAAGCGCTTAATGCGCGGCTACATCAATACCTTGCCGAAGTCCACGAGATGCCGAGAAGTTTTGATACCTTTGCCGCCGCAACGCAGATCGAAGTTCCGATGCCACCGGCTGGGATGCGTTATGTTATTTACAACGCTTCCGTAACTTTAGGCCCCCAATGAAACGCATGACTTTTCACAATCAGGCGGACAAGAAAGGCGGCACGGCATTCACGCTGATTGAACTGCTGGTGGTGATTGCCATCATTGCTATTCTGGCAGCGATGCTTTTACCGGCTTTAAGCAAGGCCAAGGCGACGGCCCAGCGGATAAAATGCACGAATGGCATGCGCCAAATTGGTCTGGGCTTCGTAATGTTTGCCTCGGATCACAATGATCGTTATCCGCCGGCTTGTGTGGATCAAGATGACACCGACCAGCTCACTTGGGATAGTTGGATCAACAGTTATATCGGAGGCCATGCGCCACAATCGGCGTTGCAGGGTGCCGCCACGCCGCCACAGTATTGTCTGCCGGTGCTGTTGTGTCCGGCCGATACGATTCAAGCGACGGTTTCGTGGGCCAACTATGCGTCGAGACGCACTTATTGCATGGTTTCTTATGGGCCGAATTGGGGGGATGGCTGGTGGATTGATGCCTCGCAAGGCTATAAATTTCCAAGTCCAAATCCCAGATTCGGCGTCGGGATTTCCTGGCTCGGGACTTTGGACTGGGATGCTCCCGGGTGCAAGACCACTGAAGTCAAAGACACTTCCGGCTCCATCATGCTGGTCGAGCAACCCGGCCAACAAAACCTTTGCGGACAAGCCTGGCCCAGTTTCAGCGTCGCGCCGGTGGGAACCGGTAATGCGCTTTGCCAGACGGATACCCAGAGAAATGTCAATGGCAACTACGGCAGCAGCGCTTATGGCTATCACAACGGGCGTTTCAACTACTTGTTTTATGACAATCATGTGGCCACGCTCAAGCTACAGGACACCATCGGCACCGGCACATTAACCTCGCCCTTGGGAATGTGGACTCTCGCCCCGGGCGATTAAATTTCAAGCAACCTTCAAACAAGGATTCCACTGCCAACCATGTTGCCCTCCCGCAGTCATGCCGTCTGGCTGGCGACAGCGGTTCTGCTGGCCAGTCAATCGCTCCTAACGGCACAAACGGATTCCAGCCGGCTGATTGCCGGCGATTGGAATTCCATAGCCGGCCCCACCACGCAACTCTTTCACGAATGTATCGGCGCGGGCCGCGCCAATGAAGGCTTGCGCGCCGACTGGCAGCGGCAGCTCGCGCTTTGCCAACAGGAAATCGGCTTCAAACAAATCCGCTTTCACGGCCTGCTTTGTGACGACATGGGCGTCTATGCGGAGAGCCGGAACGGCCAGCCGCGCCACAACTGGCAATACATCGACCAGCTTTACGATGCTCTGCTGGCGATGAAAATTCGTCCGTTTGTTGAATTGAGCTTCACGCCGTCTGCGCTTGCCAGCGGATCGAAGAAAATTTTCTGGTGGCAGGCCAATGTCACGCCACCCAAGTCCTTTGAGAAATGGGATGGCCTCATCCGCGATCTCACCGCGCATTGGACCGAACGCTACGGCGCTGAGGAAGTGGCGAAATGGAACTTTGAAATCTGGAACGAGCCGAATTATCCCGGCTTCTGGGGGCCGCATAACCCGCAGCGCGCCCGCGAAGAATACTTTGAACTCTACGCCCACACTGCTACCGCCGTGAAAAGCGTAGATGCAAGTTATAAAGTCGGCGGACCGTCCGGTGCCGGGCCGGAATGGGTGAAATCCTTTCTCGATTTCTGCATCACCAGCAACGCACCACTGGATTTCATCAGTTACCACGGCTACGGCCTGGGCGGCGGTGCCAGCGGACTTGACGCCGACGGCAATTCATTTTTGTATCTGAGCCCAGACCTGCTCGCGCCCGCGCACAACGCCGTGAGCCAGCGCGCCGTCATTGACGCCAGCACCAAACCGAACCTGCCGATTCACGTCACCGAATGGAGCACGTCCTATTCGCCTCGCGATCCGGTGCATGACGCGTATTTTTCCGCGCCGTATATTTTGGAGCAGTTCAAAAATACGCAACAAGGCGTCGCCTCGTTTTCGTATTGGGTTTTCACGGACATTTTTGAGGAGAACGGCCCGCCACTCACACCGTTTCACGGCGGCTTCGGGCTGCTGAATTTTTCCGGCATCAAAAAGCCGGCCTACTTTGCATTTCAATTTTTGAACCGGCTCGGAAAAACCGAATTAAAAAATGCCGACGCGCATTCGTGGATTTGCCGCGACGAAAACGGCGGCGCGCAAATTTTGATGTGGGATTTGACACATCCGACCGACGGAAAGATTGCGAATCAGGTTTATTTTCGCCAGCCGCATCCGGCCGCCGAAAAAGGTCAGGCCAAAGTCATGCTGACAGGTGTGCCGCCGGGAAATTATATTTTAAAAACGTGGCACGTTGGCTACCACCACAACGACGCCTTCACTGCCTATCTGGAAATGGGCGCTCCAGCGCAGCTCACCCGCGCGCAGGAAAAAGCATTGCGGAACGCCAGCACCGGCGAGCCGGATTCCGTGCAGCCCGTGGTTGTCACCGGCAGCATGACATTTGAGTCCAGTTTGGCGTTGCATGAAAACGATGTGGTGCTGATGGATTTGGTGCACGCAGGAGATGGGAAATGACGCCGAAAACTACCCGATTGGGTGTTTGAAATGACGGGCCAACCGGCTGATATTAGCTGATACATGTGCCGCTTTCTGAAAACTTTAATTTTCCTGCTGCCGGTATTGTGGCTGGAATTAATTGCGGGGGCACAGACCATCACCAATGTGATCGACGCGTTCAACACCAATTCTTACTTGAACGGCTCCATCACCAACAAGTGGTCAAACTGGTTCGGCAGCGCGTTCCAATCGCTGTCGTTCGACCCGACGAGTGATGCGAATACAAACCCGGCTTCCGGCTCGCTGAAAATCGTCTGCAATTTTCCCGCGAACAACCAGTTCACGGTCTGGAACGGCATCACCGGCATCAGTCCGGCATTAAGTGGAATTATTTACACCAATTTACAATGTGACGTTCGCTTCGCCGCCGGTTCGGCCACGAACACCAGCGGCAACAACTACGGCAACCTTCAGTTTGGCATGGGCACACCGAGCTATGGACAAGACTATTTCAACAGCGGCTTCACCATCGCCACCGGCAACACCAACTGGGTGCATGTCAGCATTCCTTTGAGCGGCACGGACACCAACATCAGCACCTATGGGATTGGCAATATTTTCATCCACATCTGGAGCGGCTCAACGCTCACCGGCCCGAGCACCTTGTGGGTGGACAATATCCAGTTCGTCGGCATGGCCACCAACAGCGGCACGGTGACGATCAATTACACCAACACGCAGCAACGCATTGACGGCTTCGGCGCGTCATCCGCTTGGATGGGCAGTGCGCTTTCCAGCTCAGATGCCGATCTGTTGTTTTCCACCAACACCGGCGCGGGGCTTTCGTTTTTACGAACGCGGATCGCGCCCGGCGGTGTGATTGATGACGCGGAAGGCACCATCGCCCAAGAGGCTTCAGCGCGCGGCGCACGGGTTTGGAGCACGCCGTGGACGCCGCCGGCGGCCTTGAAAATCGCCAACAGTTGGGGCACCAACGCGCCGCTGAATGGCGGCTGGTTCTCCAACACCGTGGCGAACTGCCAGACTTATGCCGCCGATCTGGCCAACTATGTGGGCATCATGAAAAACACCTACGGCGTCAGTCTTTATGCGGTGTCTGTCCAAAACGAACCGACTGAATTCGTCAACTATGAATCTTGCGAGTGGACGTCACAGGCAATCCATGATTTTGTGACTAATCTCAATAATGCATTGATCGCGAGCAATTTTACCACGACCAAAATCATGCTGCCAGAGCACGATGGTTGGAGCTTTGACTTGGCCACCAACACGATGAACGACACCACGACCTCGAACCTGGTGGGCATTCTCGCGGGCCATAACTACGGTTATGCGCCCTACCCGGTCACGCAATTCGGCACGCCCTGCCCCAAGCCGCTGTGGGAGACGGAACATTATCTCGGCACTGATGACAGCATCACCAACGGACTGCAGCTCGCGCAGGAAATCCATACCTTCATGGCGGTGGTGCAGGCCAACGCCTATCATTACTGGTGGCTCACGGGCAGCGGCACCGGCTCCATTGCCGGCAACACCGCCAATCCGGCCAAGCGGCTTTTTGTCATGGGCAATTACAGCCGCTTTGTCCGCCCTAATTTTTATCGGGTCGGTGCGACAAATAATTCCACCGCACTCATTACCGCCTACAAAGATTCCGCCTCCAGCAACTTTGTCATCGTCGCCGCCAACCCGACGGCCATCGCGGTGAACCAGACTTTTGCGCTGACCAATTTCCCCGCCACCAGCACGCTCACGCAATGGGTCACTTCAGCCTCGTTGTCGCTGTCCAACCAAGGGCCGGTCAGCGTGACCAACGACGTTTTTGTTTATACGCTGCCGGCGTGGACCGTAGTCAGCTTTATTTATACCCAGCCGATGGCCCCGACCATCGCGCAACAACCGACGAACCAGTCGGGCGTAATCGGCGGCAGCGCCACCTTCAGCGTCATCGCCAATGGCGGCACACCGCTGTTTTACCAATGGCTCTTCAACGGCACCAACAGTCTGCCCGGCGCGACCAACGCCAGTCTGCTTCTTACCGGACTAACCTTGACCAACGCGGGGAATTATTCCGTCGTCGTCACCAACTACCTCGGCAGCGTCACCAGCGGCGTCGCCGGTTTGAGCGTAGCCACCGCCATCGCGTGGGGCACGTCAACCACCATTTCAACCAATGGCTCTGACGTGACCACCAACGGCACCTTGCTTTACGCCTATAATAACTCCGGCAGCTCCGCCTCGGTCAACGGCGTGACTTTTGTCGGTGTGAACAGCGCCTCCGCTTGGGGCACTGGCGTGGTGCTGGGGGGATTCAACGCCACGGCCACCTCAGCTTATGTTGGCGGCTCAAGCACGCCTTGGAACTACCTGCCGGCCGGCTACAAGACCATCCTGCAAGGCGGGGCTTATAATGGCGGTGGTAATGCAACCGTGACACTGACCAACCTCACCACTGGCCACCAATATTTTGTTCAAGTCTGGGTGAATGACAGCCGCTCGGGCGGCACGACCACCCGGACAGAAACACTCACCAGCACTGGCGGCAACACGGTGACACTGGCCTACAACAGCACCCTCGCCCAAGGTGGTGTTGGGCAATATTCCATCGGGAATTTTACAGCGACAGCAACGTCACAGACTTTCACGATGAACAGCAGCGCCTCAACCCAGCTTAATGCTCTGCAAGTCCTCGATGTGACGCCCATATCCGTCATCGCCAGCATCCAGCCAGCCGCTACTAACATAGTTTACGGCAATATCATCCTGCTTACCGCCAGTGTGACCGGCACCGCGCCGTTGTCTTTCAAGTGGTATGACAACAATACAAACGCAATCGCCTGGGGCACAAACACTACCCTCATCCTGACCAATCCTGCCGTAGCCGCCAGCGGCAACTACACTTTGGTGGTGACCAACATCATCAGCTCAGCCACCAACTTTGCAGTCGTGACCATCACCAAAGCGCCACTGGCCGTGTCGGCGAATAACACCAACCGTCCGTATGGACTCGCCAACCCCGCATTCACGGCCGCATATAACGGCTTTGTCAGCGGCGACAATTTCGGCTCGTCAGTCACCGGCAATCCAGATTTGAGTTCATCGGCAATGGGCAGCAGTCTGCCGGGCGGTTATCCCATTGTGGCCACCAACGGCAGTTTGGCCGCCGCCAACTACAATTTTATTTTTTCCAACGGCACGCTCACCGTCACGCCGGCCACATATCCAACCAATCTGACCACAACCGTCAGCAGCAACTTTACCCTGATGTGGCCGCTGTCACACCTCGGCTGGACGTTGCAGGCCCAGACGAATCCGCTCACCGGCGGCATCGGCACCAACTGGACGGATGTCCCCGGTTCCAGCACGACCAATATTTTCAAACTCATTATCAACCGGAATTCTGGCAGTGTCTTCTACCGTCTGCGCCAATGAAAAACCGCGCCGTTTAATTCAACGGCGCGGTTGCGAGCGTAGGCGATAAAATCAGGTCGCCGGAATAATTTCAATGGCGTTGATTTGCGGATTCTCAATGTTGCTGGTGAACGTAATTTCCAGCTTACCAGTGGTGACTTCTACGTTGACCGTTTCAACATACGGTTTGCGTGGGCCGCCGGCCTTGACCCAGACATCAAAGTCCTTGAATTCGTGGCCGCCGACATTGAATGAAAACACGCGTTGTCCCGGCCCATCAATGCCATCAAAGGTTTCGCAGAAATGCAGCTTCACAACATATTTGCCGTTGGGCACCGGCTGCGAAAATGAATTCATGCTGTAATGCTCGGAGCGGTAAAGCTCCTGATCCTTGGTGCCTTCGATGGTCACATCCGTGCCCCGGTCAATCACGTCGCCGCCATCGAAACCGCGTTCGCCCAACCAGATATTGCCGGCGGAATCCGTGACCGGCGTTTCCTGTCCCGCTTTGATGCGCAAAGGAAATGTCACCGCCGGCGGCGCGACCGGAGCCACGGCCACCGGGGCCGGGGTGGCGGAAGCCGCCATTGCGGGCGGAGCTTCCGTCTTTGCCGACATGCAGCAGGAAGAGTTGGAGCATTTGCAGCCGGTCAGAAACAGGGTGCCAACCAGCGTGCTTGCCATCAGGGGAAACAGATTTTTAATTTTCATATGGTTTGGTGAATCAAAGCGATGCTAACAAACACTCCGCGCAAAATCTCCTACCTGAATGGGTAGTTGAAGCCGCTCAATGCTCCGCCAAAAGATTCCACCGTTTTCCATCGGCAGAAGTCAGCATCCCGAAAGTCGTGCGATTCTCCTTGTCTTCACCCATTAACATCATCAGCCAATGCTGCTCTTCGCGCCAGACATACGGCGCACCGTAGCGATGCGCCATCCATGTCTGCCGGGGAATTTCCAGCGGGCCTTCCAGCTTCCATTTCAACAAGTCCGGCGAAGTCGCCAGTGCCAAATGCTGCGCGCCCAAGCCTTCGCTGTAAATCATCGTCCAATGATCGCCAGTCTTAAAAACCATTGTGTTCTCCACGCCGTCCGGCGCGCGGTCGGAAAAACCAATGAGCGGCTGCGCTGGCGTCAAGATTTCCCACCGCTCCAGTTTCGGATCGCGAGTAATAGCGTGGCCCATAAGGTTGCCGCGGATTTTTTGGCCCGCCGCATTCGTCTGATATGCCGACCCGATAAAAAAACAGTGTAACGTATCGCCGGCCACCACAAAACTGGGATCAATCACGCGCTGCAGCTCGTTCCAGGGCAGATTCAGGGTCTCGGCCAAAAATGGTTTCGGCGCAGACCAAATTTCAAGATTAGTGGATTCAGACAAGACCAGCTGCGTCGGCTTGGTCGGGTAAGTCTGGTAGGGCAACAACCAACGCCCATGCCAAAATACCACGTCACCCGGCGATGCGCAGCCAGCGGGCGAAATATCGCGCCCATTGGCGAACGTCACAAAATCTTTGGTGCGAACTTCGGCAATGTGCCACTTGTCGGGATTTCCCCATTCCGATCCACTGCCGCTAAACCGCGAGTAGAACAACCGGTAGCCATCCCCGGTTTTCAACACCGACGGATCCCGTAGGTTATCTTTCGAAATCCAGACAGGATTGCGCAACGATTCCAGATTTAGTTCATCCGCCCCGACGACATCTTGCGCCAGTAAAGCTAACAACAATAAAATTTGACTTGGTTTTTTCACTATCAGCGAACACCTTCAGACACAGCCTGGCAGCTCGTATTTATTTGGCAACCGGAGTTAGGTGCAGGGAATTCAGATTGATGGCCTGCCAAGCAACGAGATCTTTTGCTCGCAACACCACGGTGAAATTGCCGGCCTGTTTGATTTCCACGGTGCCGATGTCCGCCGTAGCAAACTTGTCCCAGCCGGCAGTTCGGAAAACTTTGCCGTTAAGTTTTTGCCCGGCCGCTTCCAATTGAAATTCAGCGTCACCGTTCGCCGAAGCTATCGTCGCACTGACCTGATAGGTGCCCGGCTTGTCCACGCGGCCGGTCCATGCGACCCACTCATCCGCGTTGTCCCAGTAGCCGATGTCCGGCTTGCCGCCCTGCTCTTCCAGCTTGAGATGCTCGCCGTGCAAAGCTGCATCCGCCGCACTAAATATCAGCCGTCCCTGCGAATCAGGCGTGACGATACAAGCAGGCACAGCGACAGCGGGCGCTTCAGGAATAGGCGCGGGCTTAAGGTTGCGGCCGGTGATGCGCAGCGCGCAGGTGAGGTCGCTCAATTTTTCCCCCGGCAATTCAACAGTTAGCCCGTTAGTCGTCTGCGCAAATTTTAATTCACCTGCACGACCAAGTAGTTCAACTTTTTCAATTTTATTTTGCTTCGCGTCATCCGTTGCCGCAAGCGACCGAATTGCAATTTTATTTTCCTCCGGCCAGCCGAGCGCGATGGCGTAAAGCGCAGCGCCTTTGGTAGTGAAGCGAATGTCCTTCGCACTGTAGGTAAAATTTTCCTTGAACGCGCCGCCTTTGGCTTTCACTTCGCCTTCGCCAAAAACGAGCCACGGCCGAGTGCCGTAAATCGCCTCGCCATTTATTGCCGTCCAGTCCGCGAGTTGTTGCAACATGGTTTCAACTTCCGGGTCGAGCGTGCCATCGGGGCGCAGCACGACGTTGAGCAGCAAATTTCCGTTCTTGCTCGTGATGTCCACCAGCATGTGCACCGTCCAACTCAACGGCTGGTATTTCCAATGCTTGTTGTAAAACCAGTCGCCGATGGACGTGTCGGTCTGCCATGGCACCGGACTGATGCCACCGCCCACGCCGCGTTCGTAATCCTGCACCCAGCGACCGCCGCTATTTTCTTTGCAATTGTAAATTGCCTCGGTTTTGCCGCTGTGATCCGCCGCGCTCAAGTTGTAAAGATTCGCAATCTGGCTCAAGCCTACTTCGTTGCCGAACGGCACCGGGCCGTCGCTGTAAAGCAGGTCGGGATGATAATTATCCACCAGTTCCTTGATTTCGTTATACCATTGCTGCTGCCAACGCGGGTCTTTCGTATACCAAGTGCTTTTGTCATCCGGCGCGGCGGGAAAATGATACAGATCCCAATAATTTGAATTTGCGCCGTCGTAGGGCACGCCGGCCAGCGGACCGGTCTTGTCCGATTTATGCGAGTCCTGAAACCAACTGAAGCTCGCGCCAAGATGCTCGGACACGCCGAAGGGCAAACCGTTTTTCTTCGCCGCCGCCTGCCATTCACCGACTACGTCGCGATGCGGCCCAACTTGAACGGCGTTCCATTTGTGCAATTTTGAATTCCACAAAAAGAAATCATCGTGATGCGAACCCATGCTGACGAAATATTTCGCGCCGGCCCTTTTGTAGAGCTCGATCAACTTTTCCGGATCCCAGTTTTCCGCTTTCCAGAGCGGCACGATGTCTTTCCAGCCATTTGTCGAAGGATGTCCCCAGCGCGCGAGGTGATCATTGTATTGCGGCGAGCCCTGCTGATACATCTTGCGCGCATACCAGTCGCCTTCCATCGGCACGGACTGCGGACCCCAGTGCGCCCAGATGCCGAACTTCGCGTCGCGAAACCAGTCCGGGCACGAGTAATTCGTCAGCGAATCGCGCGTGCCGACAAACGGACCGGGCGCGACCGGTAAATCCATTGCGGTTGAAACAAAAGGAACCGTCAGCGCGAACGCCAGCATCAAGTTGAGCTTCATCGTTGTTTTCATAAATTGGTTTTAGTTTTTGGCCGCCAGTTTGGTTTCCTCCGGCCAGAGCAGACCAAGACTGGCTTCGCTGCCGTTCTCCGCCGCAATCGTGTCAATTACAATGCCCGGATCCACCATCCAGACTTTCAGCGTGTGCAATCCCGGCGAGGTGATGTTATGCCGGCTGGAAGTGGTGGCCGCATTGCGCATCACATTTTCCTGCCACCAAGGGTCTTTTTCGTTCGTGCTGGTTTTGAGCGCAACAATTTGCGGCGGCGCATCGTCAAACGCCACGGCATAACGCTGCGGCTGACCGGTCTCCACGGAAAATGTCGGCAGCGTGCGCAGCGTCACGCGCCAATCGCCCGCGTGCCGCAGCCACGTTTTGAATTGCAGGCACGGCGACTCCGCAAGAATTTTCTCCGGCGTCGCGCGCACCGGCACAGTGACGGGAGTAACCGCAACCGCTTCGCCATTGTAGCCAAGACCGCGCAGCACTTTCCATTTCGCATCCGCGCCCGGCACAAATTCCGAGGCGTGCTCCGCCTCCATGATGACCCGGCGGTCGGTCTCCACAAAATCAGCACTAACGACCGGCTGAGTTAAATCGTCGGCTCCCGCCAAAGGCTCCGGCGGTGCGGCATTGGTATTTGCCAGCCGAGTCGAGGGAATTTTGAAGACTGCCTCATCGCCGGGATGATCCGACATCATCCGGTTCCATTTGCCAGCGGCCAGTTGCTGATTGTAAAAATCCGTGAGCCGGTGAATCTCCGTCTCGGCCTGGCGAGCCTGTTCCAACAACGCGGAACATTTCGCCGAGTCGTTAGTCGGCGTGGCAAAACACCGCGTCAACGCCAGCCCTTTTACGTTCGCCGCCGCTGCCGCGCGGACGGGGTAGCCGACCAGTTCAAAAAATGCATCGCGCGACGTGCCGGACAATTTTGGCTCGATGACATCAACCCTTTTGACCAGCCGACGCCAATCCGTCAGCCTTTTTTCCGTTTCATCGCCGTTCAGCACGGTGGAAAATGCCGGCTGGTTGAGCAGCCAGTTTTTCGCGTCGAAACCCATGTGCTCCGGCTTGCGAGGCAGGTTGAGCCGGAAATATTCATTCCAGATTTTCACGATGTCCGGTGCCAGTTCCGGGCCGAAGTCGCGCGCGGCTATTTGTAACAACGTGTCTTCCGCCGCGCCGTCATCGAGCTGATGCGGGTTCCAAGCGAGGCGGAGAAAAAATTCCATGCCGATTTCACCGGGCTTCAAATCGCCGACGTTGAGAATCCAGACCCGGTTCGCGCCGTAGTCAAATGCCTTCGTCATTTCCTCGGCGATGAGCGCTGGCGGCGTTGAATTGAGCCAGAGATAATTGTAAGGCGCGCCCCAATACGAAATGTGATAATAGACGCCCGCGCCGCCGCTGCGCTGGCGTTCGCGCGCGTCGGAGAATTCGCGAATGTAGCCGAAGTTGTCGTCCGGCCAGACCAGCGTGATGTCATTGGGAATTTCCGGCGCGAGCTGGTAAAGTGACAGCACCTCCTTGTAGGGACAAAAAATCTGCGGCACTTCTGTCAGATTGGTGTTCACGAGTCGCGCCAGCATTTCGCGCTGGTCGGCGATGATGGTGTGCAGGCGCGCGGCCTTTTCGCGTTCGGTGCCACCGCCAGGCATCGCGCCATCGTGAATGCCACGCATGCCCAGCGTGTAAAGGCTTTCATAGCGCGCATTTTCGCGGACGCGCTGCTCCCAGTATTTCAAAACGCCGGCGCGGTTGTTAACGTAATTATATTCGCCGAATTTTGCGGCGTCCCATTCATCCACATTGTTGCGGAGCATCTGCTCGCAATGCGACGAACCCATCACGATGCCGTAATGATCGGCCACAATTTTGTTTTCGGGATAAAAGTTGAAGGCGTGGCTGCCGTGGTGCATCGCCGGCCAGAGGCAATTCGCGCGCAGCCGCAACAGCAGCTCAAAAACTTTGGCGTAGGTTTTCGGACCGATGTTGCCGGCTGCCGGATCAAAGGTTTTTGACGCCCACGGCCGCAGGCCGAAATCCTCGTCGTTCAAAAAGATGCCGCGATATTTGACCGCCGGCGGGCCTTGCAACAAAGCGGGGCCAGCTGCCGAAATAAAAGTTTGCCGCTTCACCGGCACGTCGGCCCACCAATACCACGGGGAAACACCGATGCGCTCAGACAATTCATAGCAGCCAAAAATCGTCCCGCGCCGGTCGCTGCCCGCGATAACCAGCGCACGGCTGACGTTCGGGAGCGGATTCTCCACGATTTGCAATGTGTAGCTTTCCCACTGACCACATACACCGTTGGTCGTCAGCTTGCCCGCCGCCGCCAACTGGTCAACTATTCCCCCTTGCCCCAGCGTGCCAACGATGATGCAGTTTTTTGGTGCTACGGAAAAATCATTCAGCACCGCTGGCTTTTGCGCCGTAACTCGGGAAAAATCCTCGGCCAAATCTCCCGTTGCGCGCAGCATGGCACCATCGTTGTTGGTCTCCACTAAAATGGAAGCTACTCCGGCAGAATCTGCCAGTGGCAACGCGTCCGCTCCCGCCGGTTGGAATCGAATCTCCAGCGCCGATGTGGAATACACGCTGCTGGCAATGACCAGACTTAAGCTTAAAGCAAACAGGTTGCGTGAAGGATTCATGTAGAGAGGTTGTGCACTCTGCCAGACGGAGCGCAAACCAAATCGGTTGCTAGAATTTTTCGGAGATTTCCGAAGGCTGGGCGGCGGAGACTTTGGCCATGCGTGGTGATTTGCCGAGTTCGATCAGCCGCTCAAAGGCCGGCTTGGGCCGGCCGGCGCGGTCAAACAGTAGCGGATAGCTGGTGCGCCCGACAATCGGCCAGTCATTGAGCCAGGAGTCGGCATCGGTCAAGCCCCAGAACGTGACCCGCGTTATGTTGTCACGATGCCTGAGAAAAACGGCGAATATTTCCGCGTAGCGGGCGGCCAACTTTTGCTGCATGCCAGCCGGCAGCCGTTTGGGAAAAGGATTCAGCCGGTCTTCGGATCGAGCGCGCGCCGAGACATCCGCATTCAAGGTGTCTCGCTCCGACGGCAGGACATCCACATCCAATTCGGTGATCATCACCTTGACGCCAAGTCGCGCAAAATCTGAAATCGCCTCATCAACCTCCTGCGGCGAGGGGAAATTAGACCTCAATTTGTAATGCCCCTGCAAACCGACGGCGGAAATTTTTATGCCCGCCGCCTGTAATTTTTTTATCAGCCTCACGGCACCAGCGCGCTTCTCGGGATTTTCCAGGCCATAATCGTTGTAATAAAGTTCCGCCTCCGGGTCTGCGGCGTGGGCGAACTGGTAGGCTTTCACTAGATAATCCTCGCCAATCGCCTTCAGCCACGGGGTCGCCCGCAGCGAGCCGTCCTCGTCCACGGCCTCGTTCACCACATCCCACCCCATAATACGTCCCCGGTAACGTCCGACGACGGTGGTGATATGCTCACGCATCCGCGCCAGCATTTCGTCGCGCTTCGGCAGACGGCCATTCGTATCCTGAAAAACCCATGACGGCGTCTGGCTGTGCCAGATTAGTGTGTGACCAATGATGAACATCTTATTCGTTTCACCAAACGCGACGTAGCGGTCCGCCCCGGAAAAGTCAAACCGGCCGGGTTCCGGATGAATCCGCTCCCATTTCAGGTCGTTCTCCGGCGAAATGGAATTGAAGTGCGTCTTGACCAGCGCCGCTTCGGATTTGTCCGTCTCGAAGAATTGCGATTGGTTCACCGCCACGCCGATGAGAAAGTCGTTTTGAAACGCATCCTTGAGCGCGGTTTGCGCCGGAAGGACGGTGACCCAAAGCAGCCAGCTAGCGGCGAGCAGCTTGATTTTAAAAATGAAATGGTTCATGGGATTAGGTGGCGGGCGTGGCTCGGCGCACCGCGAGATCATCTGCAATCTGAATGGTGAGTTGCTTATTCAATTTGTAGGCGAGCAGCAGGCCGGTGCAGACGGTGAAAAGGATGCCCACCACCACCGCGCTGCAAAAGTGGAAACCCTGCACCGCCGCCGCCGCATCCGCCTGCTTGGAATCGTAGTTGAAAATTCCGGACATGATCCATAGGAATGACGACGAGCCGAGCGCCAGTCCCGACTTCAGCGCAAAGCCGATGGTCGCAAAAACAATGCCGGTGAAGCGCCGACCGGTCTTCCACTCGGAATAATCCGCCACATCCGCGTAAATCGCCCACACCAGCGGAATCGTCGGCGCATAAACAATGGAGCCAAGCACCGTCAGCCCAATCATGCCTGCCACATCCGTCGGCATCAGCAGATAGAAAGCAAACGCGTTCACCGCCGAAAGCGCGAAGCCCGCAACGGCGATGGTTTTCTTGCCGAATTTTTTCGCCAGCGGTGCCGAAAGTAGAATCACGCCGATTGTCACCGCCGTGCCGATCATGTTGACGATGCTATTGAAAACATCCGCGACATTGGAATTCGTCAGATTAGCTCGGTCGCCGTGGACGATGTAACCCAGCGTTTCCAAAATGCCGCCGGTAGCCGGCGTGCCAGCGGCGGCGGTGAGGCCGAGCTTTTGCACGAAATCAAACATCGCAGCCTTGTCCGCGTAATGGTGGTAATAATTGTAAAGCGCGCCGCCCCGGAAGGACAAAATTGCAAAATGAAACAGCGTCATGAAAAACATCACGGCCCACGGGCTGTTTTTCAGCAGGTCGGCGAAGTCCTGCTTCGGCGAGGATTGCGCCGCGCTGACGGGCTTGATGCGCTCGCGCGTCGTCGCGAACGTGATCAGAAACAACACGAGGCACAGCACCGCCCAAATGGTCATCGTCATCTGCCAGCCATGCTGGCGGTCATGCCCGACAGCAAACTTGGCGACCAGCGGCAGCGTGAAGCCGCCGACGATGAACTGCGCGGCGTTCACGGAAATGAAGCGGAAGGAATTCAGCCGCGTGCGCTCGTTCACATCGCCGGTCATCACGCCGCCGAGCGCGGCGTAAGGCATATTGTTCATCGAGTAAATCGTCATCATCAGGATGTTCGTGATGGCCGCGTAGGCAATCATAGCACCCATGCCCCAACCTTTCGGCGTGGTGTAGGCGAGCACCATCACGATGCACCACGGCACCGCCGTGAATAGCACCCACGGCCGGAATTTGCCCCAGCGCGTGTCCGTGCGGTCGGCCAGCACGCCGACAATCGGATCGGCCACGGCGTCCCACAACCGCGCGACCAGTAGGATGGTCGCCGCCGCGCCCGCGCTGATGCCAAAGACATCCGTGTAAAAATTCGTCTGGAACAATATCATCGTCATGAAGACGAAATTCGCGGCGGCATCGGCGGCGGAATAGCCGGCCTTTTCCACGAAGGAAAGTTTTTGTTCAAAGTGTTCGGCCATAATTTCCCTTTATTGGGTCACAGTCAGAACCAGCTTTTGCAAATCGGCATCGCGTGATGAATTGCCAATCAGGATTTCAAACTCGCCGGGCTCGACGACGTATTTCATCTTTACGTCCCAAAACGCCAGTGATTCCGGTGTAATTTCGAGCGCGACGGTTTTCGTTTCCCCGGCCTGTAGGAAAATTTTCCGAAAGCCTTTCAACTCCTTCACCGGTCGCGTCACCGAACTCACGCAATCGCGGATGTAAAGCTGGACCACTTCCGTCCCCGCGCGCTTGCCGGTGTTCGTCACCTCCACCAAAACCTTCGTTGCGCCGTTGCGTTTGATTTTCTTCTTCGCCAGCCGGGCGTTTCGAAAGCCGAATTTTGTGTAGCTCAAGCCGAAGCCGAACGGAAACAGCGGCGTGGTTTCATCAAGTAAATATCCGCGCCGCGCCGACGGCTTGTGGTTGTAAAACACCGGCAACTGGCCGACAGAGCGCGGAATGGAAATCGGCAGCTTGCCACCAGGATTGTATTCGCCAAACAAAACTTCCGCGACCGCGTGGCCGGCTTCTTGGCCGAGATACCAGCATTCCAAAATCGCCGGCGCGTTTTGCGCGGCGTAGTTAATGGAAATCGGCCGGCCGTTAAACAACAACACCACGACGGGTTTGCCGGTGGCAATCATCGCCTTGAGCAAATCTTCCTGCCGGCCAAATAAATCGAGGCTTATGCGGTCGCCCATGTGGTTGCGCGCCCAGGCCTCGCGCTCGGTCTGCTCGTTGCCGCCGATGGCGAGAATGATGACATCCGATTTCTTCGCCACCTCCACCGCTTCGGCAATCTGCCGCGCGTCCTCCGCCGGATCACTCGGCGTAACGGCGTCCTGGTTCCACGAACCGCCGACGGTGATCTTGCAGCCTTCCGCGTGCAGCACATTCACCGAGTCGCCGAGCCGCGCGCGGATGCCATCGAGCACGGAAATCTTGTGCGGCGGCACGCCGCTGTAACCGCCGAGCAGGCCGCGGTTCGCATTCGGGCCAATGACGGCAATGGTTTTCAGCTTTGCCGGATTCAGCGGCAGCAAATCGTTTTCATTTTTCAGCAGCGTGATGCACTCGCGCGCGGCGCGGCGCGCAAGTTGGGAATGAACTTCGCAGCCGACCATTTTTTCCGCCTGCGCCGGATCAACGTAAGGCTGGTCGAACAAACCCATTTTGAATTTCCATAGCAACATCGGCGCGATGAGTTCGTCGAGCTGCGATTCTTTCAAAACTTTTTGGCGAACGAGTTCGACGAGGTGCAGATAACAATCGGGATCTGGTAACTCGATGTTCACGCCGGCTTTCACGGCGAGCGCGGCGGCTTCCTTTTTGTCGGCGGCGACAAAGTGGCCGTGCGTGTCCGGGCGGTGGCTTAATTCCCAAATCGCGTAGTAATCCGACACGACAAAACCTTTGAAGCCCCACTCCTGGCGCAGCACGTCGCGCAGCAGCCATTCACTCGCGTGCGACGGCACACCGTCAATTTCGTTGTAGCTGGCCATGACGCTGATCGCGCCGGCTTTGTGGATGCAATCCTTGAACGGCTGCAAAAACGTCTCGCGCAGCAGCCGTTCCGAGACGTTCACCGGCGCGCAGTTCTGGCCGGATTCCGGCTGGCCGTGGGCGGCAAAATGTTTCAGCGTGGCGATGAGATTTTTTTGGCCGCGAAATTTCTGGTCGCCCTGGAATCCGCGCACCGCCGCCTGGCCGAGTTGCGAAACGAGATGCGGATCTTCGCCGAAGGTTTCCTCGACTCGGCCCCAGCGCGGGTCGCGCGCCACATCCACCACCGGCGTGAGCGCCTGATGTGCGCCACGCACACGGGTTTCCATCGCAGCCATCGCATAAAGTTCGCCGACGAGCGCGGGATTGAACGTGCCGCCAAGCGCGATAGGCTGCGGAAAACTCGTCGCGCCGATGGCCGCATGGCCGTGCAGACATTCTTCGTGAAAAATCACCGGAATGCCGAGCCGCGAATGTTCGATAAAAAATTTCTGGATGGCGTTGGTGAGTTCCGCCGTGGCGCGCGGCGATTTGCCGATGCCCGCGTCGGTCGGCTTGCTGCCGGCGTCGCTGGGCCGGCCCACCTGCCCGATGCCGTGGCCTTTTTTAAAAGCGGCTTTTGCTTTCGCCAAATCAAAATTGCCATCGGCGTCCACCAGCTTCGTGGATTTTTCCTGCCAGACGCACATCATCTGCGCGGCCTTCTCTGCCAGCGTCATGCGCCGAAGCAAATCTCGAACCCGTTTATCTGGCGACAGGGCAGCGTTTTGGAAACCCATTTTTGGCATCTGGTGTTCTTTAATCATAGCCGAGGGCGAAGCCATTTGTCGCCTACCCAAAAAGGTAGTCTGCGGCAGCCGATAGCACTACAAAAACTGACTACTCGTTCGGGTAGTTTCGGCCACCGAAGGTTGACATGCTACCTTCGACAGGGACAAAATTACTTTAATGCACCGAAGCACTGCCCGTCTTCGCAATTTACTAGTCGTCTTTACCCGACTGACTCTACTCATCGCTTTGTTGGCGAGTTTATCCAAAATCGCCGCGGCGCAGCCGCTTTATCTGGACGCCGGGCAGCCGGTGGACGCGCGGGTGGAGGATTTGTTGTCACGGGTCACCTTGGAAGAAAAAATCTCCATCATCCACGCTGATTCCAAGTTCACCACGGCGGCAATTCCACGGCTGGGAATACCGC
>CAISYZ010000059.1 GCA_903889895.1 uncultured Verrucomicrobia subdivision 3 bacterium
GCTCAGCTTCCGCCGAGGAAAGCGCCGTCCTGCGGAGTGCAACGGCTACCCTCGAAGCCAACCTCGCCTTCAAGGACGTCTACTTTACCGGCATCATCCGCGACAAGCAGGGCCGCAAGATGTCCAAGACGCTCGGCAATTCGCCCGACCCGCTTGTGCTCATCGCCCAATACGGCGCGGACGCCCTCCGCTTCGGGACGATGCGCAGCGCGCCGCTCGGTCAGGACGTGTTGTTCGACGAGAAGGACGTGGAACTCGGCCGCAATTTCTGCAACAAGCTCTGGTACGCCTGCCGTTTCCGCCAGATGGTAGGCGGGCAGGGTGGCGGCGACGCCTCGTCGCCAACCCGCGCCGAGGGCGGTGCGGGCACCCTCGGCGACGGGGGCGTCGCCGCTACTTTTGAAATCCAGGGCGAGATCGAACGCACGTTGCTCACGCCGGATGACAAATGGATCTTGCTCAAGCTCGACGCCGCCATCCGCGAAGTCACCATCGCGCTGAACGAATACAAATTCAGCGAGGCCACCGCCGCGCTCTACCGCTTTTTCTGGAACGAATATTGCGATTGGTATGTCGAGGCGAGCAAAGCGGTTTTCTTCGGCACCGATGAAAAACAAAAAGCGAACACGCTCGCCGTGATTGATTTCGTGCTCTCGCACACGATTCGTTTGTTCCATCCGTTCCTGCCGTTCATCACGGAAGAACTCTGGCACGGCATGGGCTACGCCACCGACATGCCGGACAATCAAGGCGGCAAGACCATCATGAACGCGCCGTGGCCGATGCCGTTCGACGACGATTTCAAAGGCCACTACGGCCTCGACGATTGCTACGTCGAAATGACGGACACGAAATACGAACTCGTCCGCAACGGCCGCGACTTGCGCCGCGCCGGCAACATCCAGGCCGCGAAAAAAGTAAAATACGTTTTCAAGCCCGCGCAGCACCTCACACCGCACGATGCGGAGGTCATCAAGCTCCTGCTCAACGCCGAATCACTCGAAGTGAACGACGCCTATCAGCCGCCGAAAGGCACGCCGACAGTGCAGTCCAAGCTCGGCGAATTGTTTTTGCCGCTCGAAGGTTTGATTGATGTCGCCGCCGAAAAAATCCGCCTCGGCAAAGAGATTGAAAAAATCCAAGCGGAAATCGTGAAGGTGGAACAGAAGCTCGCGAACCCGAACTTCACCACGAAAGTTCCGCCCGCCGTTTTGGCGGAGCACGAGCAACGCCTTGTCGAGTGGAAGACCAAGCTGACACACGCGCAGGCTGCGCTCGAGGTGCTCGGCTGAATGGACCTTGCCGGCAGCGGGTAAATGCCCGCCGGTCAGGCGTGGCGGCTCAAAAATCGGGGATTCTTTAAGGTTTCGACGGGTTTGACGGTTCGGAACGGCGTTCCGTGGCTCCGGATTATGAAAACGGAGCTCCGGTTTTACGTTTCGGAGCTCCGGTTCGTTAAACCGTAGCCACGGTTGATGATTCCGTGACTACTTTTGGTCGCGGAGTTGACACTCCCCGTCCGGGAGTAGCAACGGACGGAGCGGTCGTAGCTCCGGTTGAACGCGGGGGAGCCACGGCGCGGCGCGGCGCAGCTCCGCCACGCGGTGCCGGAGCTACGGAACGCCAGCCGGTGTAAACTTTCAGTCGCGGAGTGACAACTTTCAGTGGCGGAGTGAATACTTCCGGGCGCAGAGTGGATACTTCCCGTTGAAAAGGAGAAACTTTTTATCGTGCCGGAGCCACGGTTTGACCAAACGGAGCTCAGTTTTGTGGAAACGGAGCAACGGATTGGATTCTGGCTCGCGGCGCCGGCCGGGGTGATAAAAATCGTTCGTGTGTTTTGTCCGCCGCGCGGTTAATTTTTCCAGCCAATGGAGCACGGACTCGTCACCGACATCGCCATCTGCATCATCGCCGCATGGGTGGTGGCCGTGCTTTCCCAGGTCGCGCGCCAGCCGCTGCTGCTCGCGTATCTCGTCGCGGGCTTTGCCATCGGCCCGCACGGTTTTCAGTGGGTCACCAATCCGGATTCCATCCAGACGATTTCCGAAATCGGCCTGTCGCTGCTGCTGTTCATGATCGGGCTGGAGATTGACCTCAAAAAAATGTTGAGCGCGGGCCGCGTCATCACGTTCACGGCACTGGCGCAAATCCTCGGCTGCGTGGTTGTCGGCTGGGTGGTCTTCGGCTTCATCGGGCCGGCGCAAAATCATCTGGAGGCGCTTTACCTCGCGGTGGCGGCGGCGATGAGCAGCACGGTCATCATCGTCAAAATTCTTTACGACAAGCGCGAATTGGAGACGCTCGTCGGCCGCGTGACACTCGGGGTGCTGGTGTTGCAGGACATCGCCACGATTTTATTTCTCGCCGTCCAGCCGAACCTGAAACATCCGTCCGCCGGCGTCATGCTGGTCGCCGTGTGGCACGTCCTCCTGCTGCTCTCGGTGGCGCTGCTGGCGAGCCGGTTCGTGCTGCCGCCGGTCTTCAAATTCATCGCGCGGCTGCCGGAACTCGTCCTCGTCGGCGCGCTGGCGTGGTGCTTTGCGATGGCGGGCTTCGCGGATTATCTCAAGCTGTCCTCCGCGATGGGCGCGCTCATCGCCGGCGTGATGATTTCGACGTTTCCCTACACGCTCGACGTGGTGGCGAAGGTGACGAGCCTCCGCGATTTTTTTGTGACGCTGTTTTTCGTCGGCCTCGGCATGATCATTCCGGTGCCGACGGTGGCCTATATTTTGTGGACGCTGTTCCTGTGCCTGGTGCTAGTTGCAAGCCGGCTGACCACGGTTTTTCCGGCGCTGTATTCCATGCGGCAGGGTTTCCGCGTCAGCCTGCTGCCGGCCATCAACCTCTGCCAGATGAGCGAACTCTCGCTGGTGCTGCTCGCGCTCGGCAAAGCCAGCGGCGATGTGTCGGACAATGTCATCGGCATCGCGGCGTTTTCCTTCGCGTTCCTCGCCATCGGCTCGACCTACGCGATACTCGGCAACGACTCGCTGCTGCGCCGCGCGACGCCGTGGCTGCACAAGCTGGATTTGCACGATCTCGACCACACGGCGTTTCTCGCGCGCGAACATTCCCAGACCAAGCGCATCGGGCTGCTGGGTTTTTCGTGGACGGCGAGTTCGCTCATCGCGGAAATCGAACGCAACCGGCCCGACCTGATTCCCGAAATTGTCGTGATTGATTTCAATCCCGTCGTGCATGAGAAATTAAAGGCCCGCAATGTCCACGCCGTTTATGGCGACATCACCGCGCGCGACGTGCTGCATCACGCCGGCGTGGCACATGCGACCGTGCTCATCTGCTCGCTGCCGAACATGGTGCTGAAAGGCGCGAACAACCTGAAGATTCTCCGCCAGCTTCGCGAGTTGAACCCGACGGCGAAAATCATTGTGCACGCCGAACTGCTCGCCGACATTCCGGAGCTTTACGCCGCCGGCGCGGATTTTGTCACCGCGCCGCGGTTGATTGAAGCCGCCGATCTGCTGCACTGCCTCGAATCCGCCGAGAAAAACCTGCTCCCCGAAAAACGCCAGGCGCAGGAAAAACTTTTGCAAGGCCGCAGCGAAGTGATTCCGTAATTTAATTTCATGAAACCCGTCTCCCTCCCATCCGCGCTCACCGTCGCCATCAAAGCCGCCCGCGCCGCCGGCCAGGTCATGCGCGCCAACTGGCACAAGCCCAAGCGCGTCAATTCCGCCGAGGCGCACGACATCAAGCTGGAACTCGACGTGCGCTGCCAGGCGCTCATCGAAAAGATTCTGGCGAAGGCCTTCCCGGCGATTCCCGTGCTCGGCGAGGAGGGCAACACCGGCAACACTGCGGCCGAGTATCGCTGGGTGATTGACCCGATTGACGGCACGGTGAATTACGCCAACGGCATTCCCCACGCGGCCACCTCCATCGCGTTGCAGCAGCACGCGCAATCCGTCGTCGGCGTGATTTACGACCCGTTCACCGACGAAATTTGGACCACGATCAAAGGCCGGCCGACGAGGCTCAACGGCCGGGTGGTGCGGGTGAGCGATTGCGCCCAGGTCAGGGACGCCATCGTGGCCGTGGGCTTTTCCAAAAGCCAGGCCAACCTGGAAATCTGCCTGCCGCACGTGGCGCGGCTGACCCGCCGCGCGCGGAAAGTGCGGAACATGGGTTCCGCCGCCATCGAACTGGCGTATGTGGCCTGTGGCCGCTTCGACGCCTACATCGAGCGCACCATCAACTTGTGGGACGTGGCCGCCGGACAGTTGCTCGTAGAAAACGCCGGCGGCGAGTTTTATGTGCTGCCCGCGCCACACGGCAAGCTGCGCATGTGCGCCGACAACGGCAAGCTGCGGCAGAAGCTTCAGGTCGCGAGTTTGTTGAAATAGTTTTTGAGTTTGGCCAGCGCCTGCGCGCGGTGGCTCAATTTATTTTTCACATCTTCGCCCAGTTCGGCGAATGACTGCGTAAAACCATCCGGCACAAACAGCGGATCGTAGCCGAAGCCGCCCTGCCCGCTCGCGGCCAACTGAATCCGGCCCTCGCAAGCGCCGGCGAAGCATTGACAGTTTCCCCTTTCCATTTTCCAATTTCCAACCGTCGCCAACGCGATGACGCAACGGAACCGGCCGGTGCGCTTTTCCAGCGGCACGTCCTTGAGCAGGCGCAGCAGCTTGGCGTTGTTGTCGGCATCGTGCGAATTTTCCGTCTGGTCCATCGCGGCGAAGCGCGCGGAATGCACGCCGGGCGCGCCGTTCAGCGCGTCCACTTCCAGCCCCGAATCATCCGCCAAAACAAAGCGGGTCGAGTGAGGCGTGGCGATTGACATCTGGAAAAGCCAGTTCGCCAGCTCCACCGCCTTCTTCGTCGCGTTGCCGGCGAAGGTGTCGGCGTCCTCCACCACGGCAGGCGCGCCGGGAAATTCCTTCAGCGTGAGGCAGCGGAAGTCCGCGCCGAGGATGGCCTGGATTTCCCCGACCTTGTGGGCGTTGCGGGTGGCGATGAGCAGCGTCGTCATGCGCGAATTCTAGGCGAGCCGCGCCGGTTCGACAGCAGAAATTCCATTCGGCCAAACCACCCAAAAGAGTCGGCGGCGCGGGCTTGACGCGAATGATTTGCAAGGCAGAATCACCGGATGCATTCACGTCTCTTTTCCGCGCTGGGTTGCGCCCTGGCCCTCTTCGCCGCCAAGAATATTTCCGCTGAAACCGTCTGGCTCGACCAGTTGGACTTGCGTTCCGCCATGCAGGGCTACGGCGAGCCGCACAAAAACCGATCCGTCGAAGGCAATCCGCTGACCATCGGCGGCAAGGTCTTCAAGCGCGGGTTCGGCACGCACGCCGAGAGCATCCTGCACATCAATCTCGGCGGCGGCGCGCAGAAGTTCACCGCCAGCGTGGGCGTGGACGACGACGTGATGGGCAATGCCGCCTCGAGCGTGGAGTTCTTCGTCATCGGCGACGGCAAAACGCTCTGGCACA
Source organism: uncultured Verrucomicrobia subdivision 3 bacterium (assembly GCA_903889895.1). Lineage (GTDB taxonomy): Bacteria > Verrucomicrobiota > Verrucomicrobiia > Limisphaerales > UBA11358 > UBA11358. The sequence continues at coordinate 5,463 of CAISYZ010000059.1, forward strand.
GCGGCGTCCTGCGCGCGGGCAACGCGCCGAAGGATTGCGCGGTGGATTTGTCCGGCGTGAAGGAACTGGTGCTGAAAGTCGGCGACGCTGGCGATGGCATTGACTGGGATCACGCCGACTGGGCGGACGCCAAGTTTGAAACGGCCGCGGCCACGACCTTCGCCACTAGCGGCGAGGCGCTGCCGCCGCCGATTGCGCCCTACATTCTCACGCCCGCCGCGCCGGCCACGCCGCGCATCAATGGCGCGAATGTCTTTGGCGTGCGGCCCGGCTCGCCGTTCCTGTTCACGATTGCCGCCACCGGCGACCGGCCGATGACTTTTTCCGTCAAAAACCTTCCCGCCGGTCTGACGCTGGATCCCACGACCGGCCACATCACCGGTCTTTTGAAAGACAAAGGCAATTTCACCGTCGTGCTCGGCACGAAGAATGCGCTCGGCAGCGCGGAGAAAAAATTCCGCATCGTCTGCGGCGACCAGATTGCGCTCACGCCGCAGATGGGCTGGAACAGTTGGAACTGTTTTGCCGGTGCCGTTTCGCAAGACCGCGTGCAGCGCGCGGCGGATGCGCTCGTGAAGAGCGGCCTCATCAACCACGGCTGGACTTACATCAACATCGACGACTACTGGGAAAATCATCGCGACTCCAAGGACCCGACGTTGCGCGGGCCGTTCCGCGATGCGGAAGGTTTCATCGTGCCGAACTCGCGCTTTCCCGACATGAAGGGGCTGGCGGATTATGTCCACGGCCTTGGCCTGAAGATTGGTTTGTATTCCTCGCCCGGCCCGTGGACCTGCGGCGGCTGTGCGGCCAGCTATCAGCATGAGGAGCAGGATGCGCAGACCTACGCCGAATGGGGCTTTGACTATCTCAAATACGACTGGTGCAGCTACGGCAGCGTGGCTTCCGGCAAAATCACGAACGTGCTGAACATCCCGCTCTGGGGCAAGACCGCCACCAATGACGAGGGCGCAATCTATCCGTATCGGCTCATGGGCAAGTTTCTCCGCGACCAGCACCGCGACATCGTGTTCAGCCTTTGCCAATACGGCATGGCCGACGTGTGGAAGTGGGGCGGCTCCGTGCAGGGCAATTCCTGGCGCACCACCGGCGACATCACCGATACCTGGAAGAGCATGAGCGGTATCGGCTTCAAGCAGGACGCCGCCGCGCCGTTTGCCAAGCCGGGCAATTGGAACGACCCCGACATGCTCATCGTCGGCGAAGTGGGCTGGGGCCACACGCATCCCACGCGCCTGACGCCGGACGAGCAATACACCCACATCAGCCTCTGGTGCCTGCTCGCCGCGCCGCTGCTCATTGGCTGCGACATGGAGAAGTTCGATGACTTCACGCTTTCACTGTTGAGCAATGACGAAGTGCTGGCGGTGGACCAGGACGAACTCGGCCAGGAAGCCACCTGCATCATCAAGGATGGCAACCTGCGCATCTACGAACGCGCACTCGCCAACGGCAGCCGTGCCGTGGGCTTCTTCAACCTCGGCATCGCGCCGCAGAAATTGGCTTTCGCCGACTTTGCCAAATTGAATTTGGCCGGCAAGCAGGTTGTCCGCGACCTTTGGCGGCAACAAGATGTGGCGACGGTGGACACCGCGAAGGATTCCCTGCCGCTGACGATTCCCGCGCACGGCGTGGTGCTCTACAAGCTGACAGCGGCCAAGTAATTCACGCCAGCAACCGCGCGAGCTGGGGATGCCGGCGCTTGTATTCCCCGATCAAGTGGTCGTAATGCCGCAGCTTGCCCAGCCCGCGGACAATGAGATACACCGCCAGCCCAATCAGGCCGAAGTTGATGACGATGGTTGGCAGCAGCCATTGCATCACCGCGTGCACTTCGTAGCTCTTCGACGTAGCGATCAGCACGCTCAACACCGACAGCGGGAACGCGAAGATGGCGATGCCCGTGCGCAAGGTGGACAACGCCGTGCGTTTCTCCGCCAGCAACAATTGCATCTCCTGGATGACCAGCATGTCCAAAGGGGCTTCCGTTGGGTCGCTCATGGTGCAACAAATCTAGCACATTCCCTCGGAAGGGAAACGCTTTTGCCATTCACACGCTATGCGAGGAACTAATCGGGCTGTTTTGTCAGGCTTGCCGGCGGGAGAAACCCGCGCCCAAGGGAATAGTTTTTTCCCGCCTTGCCAATGCGCCGCGTTCCGTCTAATTAATCACCTTCCTCGGCACGGATCGTCCCTCGCAAGGCGCAACGCGGCTTGGTTGTTGGCGGTGACGGGCTCAGGGCGCGGTCTCAAACTAATCATCACACCATCATGTTTAAACTACGGCTCCCGTTTATCCTCGCCCTTCTCGCCGGCCTGCTCGCGCACGTTTCGCCCGCGGCTGAGCTCGACCCGGCCAGCCTCAAAACCTTCGGCACCGTTGGCAAGCAGTTGACCCCGTTGCGGACGGACCGCGAAGCCGAGCTGTTTCAATACTCCGGCAAGGGTTGTCTGACGCACATGTGGTTTGGCGGTGGCTGGAAAGGCTGCGAGGCCACGCGCATCCGCATCTATGTGGACCACGAGACCAACGCCTCCATTGACATGGAATTGTTTCTCGGCCACGGCATCGGCTTTGGCGATGAGACCGCTCCGTGGGGCATCGCCCGCATGGGCAAGATCGGCGCCGGCGCGAACGTCTATGACACCTATCGCATCCCCTTCGGCTCCCACATCCGGGTGACGGCGCAACTCGCGGACGGCGTGACCGAGCAGCCGCTCTTCTGGTGGATCATTCGCGGCACGGAGAACCTCCCCGTGACCCTCGGCGGCGTGAAGCTCCCCGACCAAGCGCGATTGCGCCTGCACAAGCTGGTGAATTACACCGCCCAGCCCATGGAGGAATTTTCCCTGTGCACCGTGCCCGGCAACGGCGCGCTCTATCAAGTCACCATGGCCGGCAAAGGCCTGCGCACCTTGCCGGAGGAAAAGGAGCGCTGGAAAGATTTGAGCTACATGGAAGGCTGCATGCGCGCCTACATCGGCGGGGCCACGAATCCGCTGATGCTCTCCTCGGGCCTGGAGGATTATTTTCTCGGCACCTATTATTTCAACCGGGGCCGTTATGCGACGCCGGTGGCCGGCCTGACCCATTTCGAACCGGCCAAGAATGAATTCTCCGCCTACCGCCTTCACGACGATGACCCCGTGTTCTACCAGGACGGACTGCGGCTGACCTGCCGCTGCGGGGAGAAGCTCAACGGCCAGATGCTGCACGACTGCCCTCAGGCCAACTACACCACCTACGTCTGGCTCTACGAGTGGTGACCCACGGCCGGCCAGCCCCGGCTTGAGCCTTTGCCCGCCTTGCCAGCGAACCACCCGCCGCAATTCCGGCGGCTTGGAAATAGGCTGGACAGCAACCGGCGTCCGGCGCACGCTGGAAACCATGAACCGCGATAAACCACCCTTCCGTGGTTTATCATTTGGGTAAGCCACATCAGCGCATTATGCTTCGACGCTCGGACATAGCATTGATTATAGCAGGCTGTCTTTTGGCAGTGGTGTTGAGTCTTTTACTTTTTACCCACTCTCTTTGGACCCTCATCCCCGCCATCCTCTTTGACAGCTCGAAGCTGGTTATTTTTCTAGTGGCCTTGTGCTGGGTAGCTTTTTTTAGGACTTGGCATTGGTTTCGGTCGAGCTTTCTCTTGAGGCAGCGGGCGATTCGGCCCTGTTGATTGTTCAAACCGGTATGAAACAAGCGAGTTATCATAAATACGCTTTCACTCTTATTGAGTTGCTGGTGGTTATCGCCATCATCGCCATTCTTGCGGCCCTCCTGTTGCCGGCGCTGGCAGCGGCCAAGGAGCGGGCCCGGGTCATCCAGTGTTTGAACAACATGAAGCAATTGACCCTGGGCTGGGTGATGTATTACAGCGATAACGATGACCATCTTTCCCGCAACTTCGTGCTCGGCTCCGGAAATTCTCCCACTAACTCGTGGGTCTCGGGCAATGTCCAGCGATCAACCAATCTCAACGACCTGATGCTGGGCACGCTGTATCCATTTTATAAGTCGACGGCCCTTTATGTCTGCCCGGATGTGGCAACCGTCAACAACCGGACGCTTATCCGCACGGCTTCCATGATGGAGCGCATGGGGGGAGCGGATGACGCTGATGCGGTGAGTTATGGCGTTTTTTCGGCGACTCCGGATTTAGGTGCCGCCTACCCGATGCTGAAGAAATCCAGTGACATCAGAAATCCCGCGTCACCCTCAGCCATTGTTTTTGTAGATGAAAGCCAGAATACCGTGGACGATGGCGACTACGCATTGACCTGGACGCAATGGAAGAATTCACCCACAGACCGTCATTCGAAAGGGGCAACCTTTTCCTTTGCGGACGGCCATGTCGAGAAGTGGAAATGGCAGGGTATCACCACTGAAATGGGCGGCAACACCACGCCCGTCGGCACGGCGATGCTGAATGATTTCCAACGCTTGCTAGGTGCGGAGGTCGTGCCTTGAGCTACTAATACGAATATGCTGCCAAGTATGACCTCAATGCCTGCCCCGTCACCGATGCTAACCGTCATTAGTGCTGGCAGCCCCAATATTTGGGCTGACCGGCAGGTCAGCCCTACCGGCTAGGTGGTGGCGAAGTCGGTCCTGTCCAAAAAAACATCCATTTCCCCCTGCCCGCTGGCCGCGCAACTGTCGCTTTTTGACCATTTTCGGCTAATTCGTTGATAATCAGCCGGTTCTTCATAACAACCGCCGCCAAGGAGGCACTGAAGTGCGCGCACTTCAATCGACAAACGTAAATCTTCAATCAACAAACGTCGTTCTTCAATCAACAAACCACGTTCTTCAATCGACAAACGCCGTTCTTCAATCAACAAACGTCATTCTTCAATCAACAAACGTCATTCTTCAATCGACAGACGTCATTCTTCAATCGACAGACGACGTTCTTCAATCGACAGACGACGTTCTTCAATCGACAGACGACGTTCTTCAATCAACAAACGTCATTCGTCAATGCGCAGACGGCATTCTTCAATCGACAAACCAGGTGCTTCAATGCACGAACGCCGTTCTTCAATCCGCAAACGAGGTTTGTTGAGGCGCAAACGCGGTCCGGCAAGCCACCCATGGCGGGCGGCAGCAGGCATCGGGGCGGGGTCGGCCTTCCCGTCGGCGGGGTGTTGGCGCGGGGTGGCCGGCTTCACAACGCCAGCAGCAGGCGCTTGATTTCCTTGAGGCGGGCGTCCGGTTCCTTCCGGGTCAGGCGCGGGAACTTGCCGCCCAACTGAAAGTATTCCCCCTGCCGGATGAGCTTCAACTTGTCCGCCTCGACGGCGATGCCGGTCACGCCCTTCGCGCTGGCGAGCACTTTGAGTTCGCCTACCGCCAGCAGACGGGTCACCGCCGCCGGCACCGGGCCAAACCGGTCGCGCAGTTCGCGCTGCAGGGCGTCGAGCGCCGCCTTGTCCGTGGCCTGCGCCAGTTTGCGGTAAATCTCAATGCGATGATGCGGCTCGGTGACATAATTGTGCGGGAGCTGGGCGGAATTCGCAGGGCCGAGGGCGGCCTCGTCCGCGCCGGGTGTAGCGGTTGTTAATTCCGCATTCTGCATTCCGCCCTCCGCATTCAAAAAGTCCAGTTCCACGCGCACTTCCACGCGCGGCTTCACCTTTTCGCCCTTCAAGCCGCTGACACTTTGCTTGAGCAACTGGCAGTAAAGCTCAAAGCCTACGGCGGTGATGTGGCCGCTTTGCTCCGCGCCGAGCAGATTGCCCGCGCCGCGAATCTCCAGGTCGCGCATGGCAATCTTAAACCCGCTGCCGAGGGACGCGTATTGCTTCATCGCGCTGATGCGTTTGCGCACGTCGGTAAGCAGCCGCGCGTGGCGGGGCAGCAGCAGATACGCGTAAGCCTGATGCTTGTAGCGTCCCACGCGCCCGCGCAACTGGTAGAGTTCGCTCAAGCCAAACCGGTCCGCGCGATCGATGATGATGGTGTTGGCATTGGGAATATCCAGCCCGCTCTCGATGATGGTCGTGGACAACAGCACGTCGGCCTCGCCGTTGACGAACTGCGTCATCACTTCTTCCAAGTCATCCGCATCCATCTGTCCGTGCCCGACCACGATGCGCGCGTCGGGCACGAGCTCTTGCAGCTTCGCGCGCATCACTTCAATCGTGGTCACGCGATTGTGCAGGAAAAAGACCTGCCCGCCGCGCGCGAGCTCGCGCTTGATGGCGTCGCGGATGGTGCGCTCATCATACGGCGTGGCAATCGTCTCCACCGGCAGGCGGTCGTGCGGCGGCGTCTGGATGGTGCTCATGTCGCGCGCGCCGGTGAGCGCCAGATACAACGTGCGCGGAATCGGCGTGGCGCTGAGCGTGAGCACATCCACCATGGTGCGCAGCCGCTTGAACTTTTCCTTGTGCAGCACGCCGAAGCGCTGCTCCTCGTCAATCACCACCAAGCCAAGATCCTTGAACGCGATGTCCTCCTGCACGATGCGATGCGTGCCGATGACGATGTCCACCGCGCCGGCGGCGAGCTGCTCGATGACCTTGGTCGCCTCGCGCTTCGTGCGAAAACGCGAGAGCAGCTCGACGCGAATCGGATAATCCGCCATGCGTTCGCGGAAATTATTGAAATGCTGCTGCGCCAGCACCGTCGTCGGCACGAGAATGGCCACCTGCTTGCCATCCATCACGCACTTGAACGCCGCGCGGATGGCGACTTCCGTCTTGCCGAAGCCGACGTCGCCGCAGATGAGCCGGTCCATCGGCTTGGCCCGCTCCTGATCGGCTTTCGTCTCCGCGATGGCCGTGAGCTGGTCGGGCGTTTCCTCGTAGATGAAGGCGCTTTCAAACTCGCGCTGCCATTGCGTGTCCGGCTTGCACGGATGGCCCGGCTGGGTCTCGCGCACGGCCTGGATGCGGAGCATTTCCGCCGCGATGTCGCGCACGGCCTTCTCGGTCTGCTCCACGGCCTTGGCCCAGCGGTTGCCGCCGAGCTGATTGAGCGGCGGGTTGGCCTTGCCCGCGCCAACGTATTTGCTGACGAGATGCGCCTCGCTGACCGGCACGTAAAGTTTCGGTGGTTCCACCGCGTCGCCGCTGGGCGCGTATTCGATGACGAGACATTCCGTTTCGGAATCCGGGTCGGCGGACTCCGACTTCGCGCTCTTGGCCGGCAGATTTTTCAAGCCGAGATAACGGCCAATGCCATGCTGCAAGTGCACGACCAAATCGCCTTCCGCCAAATCCGTGAAATCAATATCGAGCGCGGAGCGCGCCGCCACGGCATGCGGCGACTTGAGCCGGCGCGGCCGCTGGATTTTGTAGCGGCCAAAAATCTCCGCATCCGTCACAACCACCAGTTTCGCCTCGGCGCAAATGAAACCCCGCGCGAGCGAACCGAGCTGGAGGCCGGGCTTGTCCGCCACTGCCAGCCCCAGCTCCTGCCAGATTTCCTCAAAGCGCTGCCGCTCGCCCGCGTTGTTGCAAAAGACGTGGACGGAATAATTCTGCCGCCGCCAGCGGTGCAACTGCTGGAAAAATTCGCGCCGCTGCGCCTCGGCGACTTGCGGCTCCGGCGCGCGCTCCGCCAGCGGACGAAACGCGTCGAGACTTTCAAATTGCGGACCGACTTCGCCCGATGGCAGGTCGTCCGCACTTTCCGTCAGCTCCACCGATGCGAAGCCGCGCCGGTTCAAATCCACCAGAAAGTCCGGCCACGAAATATGCAGCGAATCATTCGCCGGAACTTGTTGCGAATAATTTTCCGCGTGGACGGCCAGCGCTTCCGGCTCGCAGAAAACAAAAATCGTTTCGCGCGGCAGATGCTCGAGCAGCGTAGCGCGCGGCCCCGCCGGCTCATGTTGCAAAATCCCGATTTCACCGGCGGGCGGAAGCATGACTCCGGGAATTTCCTCGCGCGAGACTTGCGTGAGCGGGTCGAAGGTGCGCAGCGATTCCAGTTCGTCGCCAAAAAACTCCAGCCGCACCGGCCACGGACTGGTGGGCGGAAAGATGTCCACGATGCCGCCGCGCAGGGCCAGCTCGCCCTTCTGCGAAACCTGTGCCTCCGGCTCGTAGCCCTGCGCCTCGAGCCATTCAATCAAATCGAGCGGCGCGATTTTGTCGCCGCGTTTCAACTGACGCGCGCGGTTTTTCAAATCAGCCGGCGCAAAGGTTTTTTGCAGCAGCGCGGTCACGCTCGTCACGACGAGCAAATTAGAATTTTGAGGTTTTAATTTTGAGTATTCGGAAAGCGAAGCGAGGGTCTGCAACCGGTCACTGATGACGTCGGCGTGCGGCAGCTTGCCCTCGTGCGGCAGGATTTCCCACGCCGGAAAGAAAATCGGTAATGCGCCCAGCCAAGTTTCCAAATCCTGCTGAAAGCTTTCCTGCTGCTTCAAATTTTCCGCGACGATGACTACCGGCCGCTGCGGAAAAACTTGTTGCAATAGAACGGCGATAAACGGCTGCGCGCTGGGAGCGACGCCGGAAAAAGCCAGCGCTCCGCCATGTTCCACGCGCCGGGCGAGGGCTTGCACGGCGGGAACTTTCAGGATGTCAGCGAACAAAATGCTTGTCGCCGACGAGTTTTCGTTTTGCGGCAAGCGGCGAGACCATCGCAGCGAATGACGGCGGCGTCAAGTGCGTGGATTGGAGGGGGAAAAAGCGGCGCGGCATTTTTCCCGGAAGCTGGGCAGATGCGTCCTTGCCAGTTCCCAGAGCAAAGCCAGAGTCAGCGTGATGATGGCCAAATCAAGATAGTTGTAAGTGGTCCCAGCGGGTGAATGAAGCAGATTCAACGCGCTGGTTGCGAGCGAAAGCTGCAGCCCGCCGACCAGAAAATACCCGATGGAAAACGGGTTGGGAAATACGGCGGCATAGCTGGCAGGGATGGCGAGATATTCATTCAGCGTGGCAGGAGCGCACGCCACCATCGCGGCGAGATAGATGAACAGCGTTCGCAAACCATCCCGCTGGCGGCAGGCGAACGCAAGCGCCACCAGCACCAAGCCCCAGACGATTTTGGGCGAGACCCACGACTGCACGGCACCGGGGAGAAACAATGAACAAAAATAGTGCGTGGACGTTTCGGTGGAAGAATAGCGGAAGACGTTTTGCAAAATTCCCGCCGAACCGTTCGCCCAATACGGCGCGAAGCCCATCAGGAAACACGCCACCGGCACTGCCAAGACCAGCAATTTTTGGAAGATCCCGCGCTGCTTGACCGCCAGCCAGAACGGGAACAAAAACAAAACATGTTTCGTCATCAAAGAAACGCCCAACCATACCAGCGCGGATAATTTTCGGGAGTTCAGCGGCCGGTCAAAATCATCACCGAAGCGGAGCACCGCCAGCAGGCCGATGAACACGGCCAGATTGTCGAACTGGTTGTGCATACCCGTGACGATGATGGAAATCGGGTTCAGGAAAAAAATCGCAGCCGGCCATTGGCCGTAGCGCCCCCACAGCACCCAGAAGATGCCGATGTCTGCGAGGGTCAGAAAGCCTGTCAACACCAGCCGAAACCGGTGCACCTCGTGCCCGGCCAGCCAGTCCAGAAGATTCAATATATTGAACCAAATCGGGCCGTAATTATAGCGCGTCGTGCCGGCATAAACATTCTGCCCGTGCTGCACGAGATCAACCACGATGCGGTAGGAATCGAAATCAAAATTAACACCAAATCGTCCCACCCAAAAACGTGCCGCCACGCCGCCAGCCAGCACGAGCAACAGGAAAACCCCGGGATTTCGGATTTTGTTCTGCGCAGATGCGTTCATGTCCGTGGATGGTTTCTGTGCTCGCAAGAAAAGTCAACCGCAAGACCTTCCCTCAATCGTGCCAGCCGTCCACGCGGTAAAGCTGAAGGTTTTCCATGAAGTTCAAATTTCCTGCCGGCGTTTCATAGACCATTTTGAACTCGCGGCTGTGGTTGCTCAAAAACTGGTTGAGCTGCAAAACCCAGGTCTCGGTATAAGGCCGGTCGGTCCAGCCGGAATGCGGCAGCGGCGGCGGCGGCAAATCCGCCGGCACCGGCGCGCCCGGTTCCGGCACGGCCATCATGCCGACGAGCCACACGCGGTGACCGGCGCGCAGCGCGGCTTCCGCGCGCTCAATGAGCGGCCGCATCACGTCCGCTTTTTTCATTTGCTCGTGAACCAAATCGTAGCGCGCCAGCGAATGATCGGTGAGCGGCGGCGCCGTTTCCCATTGCGCCGGGCCTTTGAAATAGCGCTGGAACGTGATGCCGCAATACCATGGGCTGACCACCACCAAGTCGTCCGGGCCGGCTTCCGCTGCAAGCTGCGGACACAGCAGGTCCACATTTGTGAAACGCCAGTTCACCGCCTTTTGATCGGCAAAAACCACCACGCCGGCCACGGCCACCACCACGAGCGTGAAGCCGAACACCGCCGCGCGCCCATGACCGCGCACCGGCAGGCCGATTTCAAAACACCCGGCGGCCAGCGCCAGCAGCGGAATGAAATACCACGATTCCGTCGGCAGCGCCGCATACCAGAGAAACGCAGCGAAACCAGCGGACGCCACCAGCAAGGTCACGCCACCGAACAGCGCCAGGCTGCCGGCGCATTCGCAAACAACTCCCGGCGATGACTTCTCCCCGGAACCAGTTTTTTTGTCCAGCCACGCCGCACCAAAAGCCAGCGCCGGAAAAATCCACCAGCGCTGCGCCGGCGTGCCGGCAAACCACAAAAAGCCCATGGCGGCAGCCAGCGCCGTAATTAGCAGCGTCCAACGCAGCGGTGGAAAGTTTTTTGGCGGCGCGATTGCCCCGGACGTTTTCCAGCCCGCGAAAATTGCCGCGCCGCCGAGGAGCAGCATGGCCAGCATAAACACCGGCCAAAGCCAGCGACATTGTTCCATCGGAAAACCAAACGCCGTGGCGAACGTGGCCTGCACGCGGCCCGGATCAATGCCCGTGCGCAACGAACCCGCACCGGTTTTCAGTCCCACGAAATTATTCAGATACGGCAACAGCGAAATCGCCGCCGCCGCGCCCACCAGAAAAACTTTCAGCGCGGCGCGGGCATTTTTTTGCCGCGCGCAAACCGCCCACGCGCCAGCGCAGATGGCCGCCACAAAAATGGCGTTGTGAAAAAGCGCTTGGACACTCAAGACCGCCAGCGCCGCCCAGACCGCCGCGCGGGACCACGAAGTTCTTTGCAAAAACCAGGCGGCGGCAATCGCGCAAAGCAAAATCAGCAAGCTGCCCAAACCATGCGCCCGCAGCGAATCACCAAAAACAATGACCGTGCCGTTGAGGGCGAGCAACGCGATTCCGGGCAGCGGCGGCGAGCGGCGCAGTTTCCACGCCACCAACCACAACGCCGCCGGCAGGCCGAGCCCGATGAACAGGCCGAGGAGGCGCAGGCCAAAATCGGTTTTGCCCACACCCAGAATTTCCCAAAAGCGCACGAGCACCGGCATCAGCACCGGGAACGAGTCGTGCGACATGAGGCCGAGGGAATTGCCGCCGGCGAGATTGACGAGGTGCGCCTCATCACGCCAGAGGCCGCCGGCGTGGAGCAGAAAAAAGACATGCAGCCCGACGGCCACGGCGGTGACCGCCAGCGCGGTCAGCCACGCGGCCAGCCAGAAATCCGGGCGGCGCGGTGAATTCATGCGCGGCATGAGACGAAATCGGCACGGCGGATTCAATCCAATTTGCCGGTTTCAGTTGACCGGCTGGCGAGCGTTCGTGAAGCTTTTCCGGTGACGACCGGTGATTTCATTTTAATGCTGCCCTTTGCGCTGCTGCTCGGCGCCATGGCGCTGGCACCGGCCTGCGCGCCCGGCTGGTGGCGGCGGCATTACGCCAAAATCTCCCTCGGCCTCGGCGCGGTGACAGCGGGCTGGTATGCTTTTGCGCGACAGGACTGGCCCAGCCTCGGCGCGGCGGCGCACGAATACCTCGGATTCATCGCACTGGTTGGCTCGCTGTTCGTCGTGAGCGGCGGCATCCATATCGGCGTCCGCGGCGCGGCCACGCCGGGAAAAAATGTGCTGTTTCTGCTTGGCGGCGCGCTCCTCGCCAACCTGCTCGGCACCACCGGCGCGGCGATGCTGCTCATCCGCCCGTGGCTCCAACTGAACCAGTCCCGCATCGCGGCACACCACATCGTGTTCTTCATCTTCATCGTCGCCAATGTCGGCGGCTGCCTCACGCCCATCGGTGACCCGCCGCTGTTCCTCGGCTATTTGCAAGGCGTGCCGTTCTGGTGGGTCGCCAAAAATTGTTGGCCGATGTGGCTGCTCGGCGTCGGGCTGCTGCTGGGGATTTTTTATGCCATCGACCGGAAACATTTTCGACAGACACCGACCGCGCCAGTCGCGCCGGCCGCGGACCGCAAACAGTGGCGCGTGGCCGGCCTGAAAAACCTTTTCTTCCTCGCCATCATTCTCGGCGCGATTTTCGCGCCATCGCCGTGGCGCGAGGGGCTGATGCTCGCGGCGGCGGCGGGCTCCTATTTCACCACCCCAAAAACCGTCCATGCCGCCAATGGGTTTGATTTCCATCCCATTCAAGAAGTGGCTATTCTTTTCGCGGGGATTTTTGCCACTATGATACCCGCGCTGGCGTGGCTGGACCAGCACGCCGCCACGTTGCTGGGCGGGAATCCCTCGCCGGCGATTTTTTATTGGGGCACCGGCGGCCTTTCCAGCGCACTGGACAACGCGCCGACGTATCTCGGCTTTTTGAGCGCGCTGCGCGGGGTCAGCGGCACGGAAAGCATGGCCGCATTGCTCCGCAGCCACGCGCCGCACATCCTGGCCATCAGTATTGGCGCGGTATTTTTTGGCGCGGCCACCTACATCGGCAACGGCCCGAACTTCATGGTCAAGGCCATCGCCGAGCAGAACGGCGTGCGGATGCCGTCGTTCCTGACCTTTGTCCTGAAATATACCCTACCCTGGTTATTGCCGGTGCTGGTCATCGTCTGGCTGGCTTTCTTGCGCACGAAGTGATACTTGGCCCTTTTCACATAAAGTATTTTTTTATTGAACATGACTTATTCTTCTATTAAAAAATGCCGTCCCCAATAGGGTCAATTTCTGGGCAATCAATAAATTTATATACCAGATGCAAAATTAAAAAATGCAGGAGACGGTCAAATTCACCAAAAAATCGTTATGAGATTAAAATTTCAATTAAAAATTCTGAATGCAATCACTACGGTCTTGGTTTTAATTTTTGCAGCCAAGGCGGTGCAGGCACAAGAAACCAGCACCAATCCAAGCGTTGCTCCCAGCAATATCTTGGGAATGGGGCTAAACATGACTCCCCATGAAATTTATCAGGTAGCGACTAATTCATTTGATATATGGGGGGTTTCGATCGGGAGCCGTATTTTTAAGAATGAAATGTTCGATAACCAAAGCGATCTTACCTATGGGGGATACACCTGCCCCAATGTCCATATCCAAAAGAATTTCATTTTAATGCATAAGGGAGATTCCCCGATAAATCTTATTTATTGCAATTCTATTTCATTGGCTTTAAGCCCGGAAAACACCAATGAAGTCTTGGCGATTTCACGACATCAGGCATATAATTCATCATTCCCGGGGGGCGGTGACCCACCGCTTATCTCGGTTTTTTTAAATTCAATTTTTGAAAAATACGGTCCGCCCACATTCAAAACCTCAGATGAAAATGGCGTGACGGATTATTATTGGAGCACATTTTACAAAAACAAAAAAGACCGAGTTGCACTGGGAGGAGAAGTGGCGGCGGCGGACACGGCTTTCACCGCGCTATGCAATGCTTTGAACGACGATGCGAACATCGTGGAACTTGCGGTCAAGAATAACCTGGAAGCACTGCTGAACACCGGCTATCTGCCGGCGAGCGATAACCGCAGCCAATCACCGCTGGATGACACGGCCATCCAGGGCCTGTTCAACAACGGCACCACGCAGTTGCTGCTGCGGCTGCTGCCGGTGCGGAATGCGCAGGTGTATCAGGTGCAATCCAGCATAGACGGCGGCAAGACGTGGGTGGAGGCGGGGCTTCCCTCCACGCAGGCACGCCGGGTTGTGCTCACCGGCCTGATTCCGGCCACGACGTATCTGGTGCGGGCGCGGGCCATCGGCGGCAGCACGGGCGCGAGCGCGTGGACTGCCCCCGGCACCATCATCTGCACCTAAACGAGCGAAGGCGGAAGGCCGAATGCAGAATTAAGAATGGAGCAGGCCAGCAATGGCAATTGATTCGCCCTTCGAGATTGGCAATTCGGAGTTTCCCCACGGGCTTTGACCGGAATGTTTCCGGGCGAACGGGCGGTTGGCAATCGCGGTCTCTTGGTTGCCAGCCGCCCGCAATTTTTTTTCCGAAGTTGAAATCGGGTGACAATTTTGTAACTATTCCATGCCGGTCGCCCATCTTAAGCGATGGCGGTTTAAGGGAATTCACTTTGCGCACGCTCTATAACATTTTGTTCCTGGTTTTTTTCGCGCTGTCGTCGCCTTATTATTTCTGGCGGATGCGGCGGCGCGGCGGCTGGCTGGCGGGCTTCGGCGAACGGTTTGCGAAATACGACGCGGTCATCAAACAGGCGCTCACGAACCGGCACACGCTCTGGATCCACGCCGTCAGCGTGGGCGAGGTGAACCTCTGCACGCAGCTCATCCAGGCGCTGGAGCCGCGCGTGCCGAACATGAAAATCGTCGTCTCCTGCACCACCACCACCGGCATGGCGGAATTGCGGCGCCGGCTGCCGACGCGCGTGACCAAAATCTACTATCCGGTAGACCGGCGGAAATATGTGCGGCGCGCGCTCGCCACGGTGAACCCGGAGGCCATCATCCTCGTCGAGGCGGAAATCTGGCCGAACTTCCTCTGGCGGGCGGCGGACTTGCAAATTCCGGTGTTTCTCGCCAACGCGCGGCTATCCGACCGCTCGTATCCGCGCTACAAAAAATTTGGCTGGCTGTTCCGGCCGCTGTTCGCAGCGTTTGCCGGCGTGGGCTGCCAGAACGCGGAGGACGCCGAACGGCTGCGCGGCGTGGGCTGCCGCGCGGACGCGGTGCAGGTGGTGGGCAACCTCAAATTTGACGCGGCAAAACTCTCCGAACGCAGCGCGCTGGACGTGCGCCGGCTGCTGCGCCAGCTCGGCGTGCCAAACGACGCGCAAATCCTGGTGGCCGGCAGCACGCACGACGGCGAGGAAGTGCTGCTCGCCGACATGGTGCGGCGGCTGCGCGAAAAATTTCCCAAGCTGTTCCTGATTTTGGTGCCGCGCCATTTCGAGCGCTGCAAGGACATCGGCCAGAAATTGAAGGCGCGCGGCGTGAAGTTTGTTTTCCGCAGTGAAATTTTCAACCACACGGATTTGCCGACCGACGGGCTGGACTGCCTGCTGGTGAACTCGACCGGCGAGCTGAAATTTTTCTACGAGCCGGCCACGGTGGTGTTCGTGGGCAAAAGCCTCACGGCCATCGGCGGCCAGAACCCGATTGAGCCGGGCGCGCAGGGCAAGGCGATTGTGTTCGGGCCGAACATGCAGAATTTTACCGACATCACCCGCGCCTTCCTCACCAAAAACGCCGCCGTGCAGGTGAAAAGTCCGGAGGAACTGGAGCGCACGCTGGCGGAACTGCTGGCGGACGAGGCGCGCCGCGCCGCGCTGGGCCGGGCCGCGCTGGAGGTGGTCGCGGAAAATCTGGGCGCCGTCGAGCGCACGGTGGCGATGGTTTTGCCGCACCTGCAACGCCGGGGAATCTTCGTGGAGAAAAAAAGTTGAACGGGCGGCGTTTCACCGCTTGACGAAGCCGCCGGTGATTTCAATACTCGCGCCGGTTTAGAATTTGATGCGCGAAGCCGGTATGCCCAAGCCTCATTCCAAAAAGAACTCCGTGGCGAATGCTGCGTTGACGCCCGCCGCCGCGCCGGGCGATTACGCCACGGAACTGGCCGCCAAAATCCGGGAGCTGGTGCAGACCGCCAAGGACCAGGGGCACCTGACTTACGAGGAAATCAGCGAGTCGCTGCCGGAAGTGCTGTCCGCGCCGGAGGCGCTCGACGAGATTTTTGCCAAGCTGCGCGAGTTGGAAATCGAGATCGTGGACCAGGCCGAAGTGGACACGGTGAAGGAGGCGGAGGACGAAGAAATTGAACCCCGCCACCTGGACCCGCTCGACGACCCGGTGCGGATGTATCTCAAGCAGATGGGCGCGGTGCCGTTGCTGACGCGCGAGCAGGAGGTGGCGATTTCCAAGCGCATCGAGGCGGCGGAGCACGAGCTGCGCGCGGTGGTTTTCAGTTTTGGTTTTGCCGGCAAGGAGCACATCGCGCTGGCGGAAAAGCTGCTGACCGACCCGCCGCGCGAGCGGTTTGACCGCGTGGTGGTGGACAAACATTCCGCCGACCGCGAGGCGCACCTGAAGCAGTTGCAAAAGCTGGTCGTCCGCGCGCGGGAAGTGGACGCGGAGGTGGACCGCCATTTCAACCAGTGGCGCGCCGCACACCAGAACGCCAAGCGCAACCGGGAGCATGACGAGTTCGTAAAGTCCGATAAAAAACTGCAGGCGCTATTCCCCAAGTTTGGCTTCAAGCAAAAGGTCAACGAAGAGATCGCGCTCGTGGCGGAAAACATCCTCGATAAATTTCATTACACGCTGCAGGCGCTGGCCGACTCGCAGAACGAGCGCGAATCCGCCGCGCAAAAACACCTGGTCGAGGCGGAGCAGTCGAAGCTCCGCGCGCTGGAGGAGTTCGTGCGGATGCCGGCGGACGATTTTTTGCAGGCGTTCGTCCGGCTGCGCGATGCGTCCGCGCGGTCGTTGCAGGCCAAGACGGAAATGGTGGAGGCAAACCTGCGCCTCGTGATCTCCATCGCCAAGCGTTACACGAATCGGGGGCTTTCGTTCCTGGACCTGATCCAGGAGGGCAACATCGGCCTGATGAAGGCGGTGGAGAAATTTGAATACCAGCGCGGGTATAAATTTTCAACGTATTCGACATGGTGGATCCGGCAGGCCATCACGCGCTGCATCGCGGACCAGGCGCGCACCATCCGCATCCCGGTGCACATGATTGACATCATCAACAAGCTGCTGCGGTCGCAGAAAAAATTATTTCAGGAACTCGGCCGCGAGGCGACGCCGGAGGAAATCGCGGAAGACATGCAATTGCCGACTTTCCGCGTGCGGGCGGTCTTGCGGATGGCGCAGCAGCCGGTGTCGCTGCAAACGCCGGTCGGCGACGGCGACGAGGCGAGTATTGGCGATTTCATCGAGGACAAGGCGGCGGAAAATCCGTTGGATATCACCAGCTTCAGCCTGTTGAAGGATCGCATGAGCGACGTGCTGTGCAGCCTGACCGAACGCGAGCGGCAGGTGCTGGAACTGCGCTTCGGCCTGGGCGACGGCAACGCGCGGACGCTGGAGGAAGTCGGCCAGCAGTTCCGCGTGACGCGCGAGCGCATCCGGCAGATCGAGGCGAAGGCGCTCCGCAAAATGCGCCACCCGACGCGGCTGCGGCAGTTGAACGGCTTTCTGGAGATCGAAGGACTGAAACTCAACCTGGAATAACACCTTCCCGCCCGCACGGCCTTCACCGGACGCGGAAAAAGGGCGCTTTTTTATTGAACGGATTTAGTTTTGGTGTATCAGTTTAAGATAAGAGAATTTCTCAATCGAACCCACGCGACTCATTCCATGATTTACCTTAAATTTAAGCAGCTCGGCAGGTTTCTGTCCTTACTTTGTGTGCTGGCCGGAATCAATCAAGCCAAGGCGGCGAATCCGACGCTGACCATCACGAATCTGGCGGCGGGCCAGCTGCTCAGCAACGCCGTGTTCACCGTCCAAGGCACGGCCAAGGGCGGCGCGGGCGTGACGGGCGTGTTTTATTCGTTGAATGCGACGGGCTGGTCGAATGCTGTTCCGGTGAATAACTGGACGAACTGGTCGGCGCCGATCACGCTGACGCCGGGCACAAACTCGTTCGCCGCCTACGCCGTGGACAGCAACGGCAACCGCTCCGCCACCAATTCGGTGAACTGTTTCTATGTCGTGCTGACCACGCTGACGGTGCTCACGAACGGGCCCGGCGGCATTTCGCCGGCTTACAACAACGTGCCACTGCAAATCGGCGCGGCCTATTCGATGACGGCCACTTCGTCCATCGCCGGTTTTGGGTTACAGAGCTGGACCGACGGCAGCAACAACATCATCACCAATACCGCCACGCTGAAATTCCTGATGGCCTCGAACCTCACGTTCGTGGCGAACATCGGCGACATTATTAAACCGACCATCGCCGTCACCTCCGTGGTCACCAACTACGGCGGCAACCCCACCAGCCTGTTCATCAGCGGCACGGCCGCCGACAACATTGCTGTGACCAATGTGCAATATTCGTTGAACAACGCTGCGTGGACGAACGCCACCCCCGGCAATAATTGGAGCAACTGGACGGCGCAGGTTTCGGTGGTGCCGGGAACCAACACGGTTTATCTGCAATCCGTGGACAGCAGCGGCAATCTTTCCCTGACCAATACGGTGAAGTCGTTTTTCACCGCGCACGCCATCCTGACCGTGCGCACCAACGGACCGGGCAAAATTACACCGGTCTACAACGGTCAGTCATTAATCATCGGCGCGAGCTATTCAATGACTGCGACGGGAACCAAGACCGGCTACGGTTTGGTCACTTGGACGGACGGTTCTGGAAAATATATCACGAACAGTGCCACGCTAAAGTTTTTGATGGCCTCGAACTTGGTTTTGAACGCCAACATCGGTGACACGACCAAGCCGACCATCACCATCAAGGGCGCCTATACCAACGCCGATGGCGTTGGCAACGACTACGTCGTCTATGGCAAGGCGGCGGACAACATCGGCCTCAGCAATGTGTTTTATGCTTTGAACGGCAGCGCATGGATTCCCGCCTCATCCACGAACCACTGGACGAATTGGACAGCCAATGTCTCGCTGCTGCCCGGGGCCAATAACTTTTCAGCCTATGCCTTGGACACCACTTCCAACGCCTCGGCGATAGCAACCATACAGGTTGATTACAACAACAACGCGCCCAGTGGCATTTCGGGCATGACAGGAATCGGAGTGTTTAACGGATCGAATTATGTGGCACCATTAAGCCTCGCCTTCGGCAAGGGCACGTTCAGTCAATACGCGCTGGACACCAATGCCGTCACTGGAGTTGGAACTTATACTTATTCGGCTTCCGGTGCCACCGTGAACATGAAACTCAAATATACCGGTCCGCCCAGCATCACCAATGCGCTTAGCCAGAACTTCAAGCTCCAGTTTTATAATCCCCGGTTTGCCTATTTTACCAACAGCACCACGAGAGAAACTGGTTTCTTTGAATTCACCAACGCACCATTGCTGTCACTGACAAATGTTTCCGGCCATCTCATCTGGACAGTAGGCAGCCAAGGCAACGGCGCTGGCACAACCTACCAAAAAGGCACTTACTTGGAGCAGGCCTTGGGCACTTCGGCCACTAATGGTGGCGACTACACCTATCTTGCATACAGCGGTTATACTTCGCTCTTCAAGCTGGCGCGCACCAACGGCACCACCTATGTGCTGGCTAATTTTGCCGCCACGAACTACGGCTCATACTTGGAGGAAGATTACACCAGCGCTGGTCAGACCAATGGCTCCGACACCGGAACTTTTCTGGTGGATGCGCAACAACCCGGTGGCAACGCTCCGCTCACCTTGACCAACCGGATTATTGAAGCCATTTCCGTGGACGGCTACTTCAATGACAACCTTGGCACGGACACTTTTAGCCAAGACACCACCTCCACCAACTACGATAATGATGTCGGCACCTTCAGTTACCTGCGGACCGCGACTAATCTCGGTCAGTTGAATCTGACCATCACCGAACCGCCCACGCTGGCTGGCAGCAACAATATCGCCAATTTAATCTTCGTCAGCAGCAACACCGGGCTTTTCACCAACGCCGATGGCACCGTGAGCACATTCCTGATGACCAGCGCTACCAACCTGGTCCCTGCCACCATTACAAATAACGCCGTGCTGACATTGAATTACAACAGTGGCGGCGTAAATTATTTTGGCTTTGATGATGCGGGAAATTTTTACATTTATAACTACATTTTTGGCTACCAACTCTATGGCACCTATGATTATGAAGTTTTCAACCCGGGCGGCGCAATAATTCATTTATATTACAGCTATCTGGACTGGTTGCAACTCAACTTCCAGACCACTAACAGCGGCAGTTTCTACGATTACGACTTTGATTCCACCACGAATAATCTTGTGCCAGCCAGCGGCACCTTCCAATTACAACTATAATACGGGAAATTTGTCACATGACATGGTTGCTTGAAGCATTGCAGATTTTGGCAATCTATTAGTCAGTGTTCCCAACCTTAATCCGCCCCCGCAAGCGCACGTCTTCGCTTGACGCACCAACCATCACATCAAACGTCCCCGGCTCGACGACAAAGCCGTGAGATTGTTCATCCCAAAATGCCAGCTTTGCCGCCGGCAGTGAAAAATGGATCGTTTTTTTCTCACCCGGCTGTAGGCTGATGCGCTGAAAGCCCCGCAGCTCTTTCGCCGGACGTTTCACGCTGGCTTTTTCCTGATGAACGTAAAGTTGCGCCACCTCATCACCCGCGCGCCGGCCCGTGTTTTGGATTTCCACGCTGAGGTTCACCACGCCATCGGTGCGAATGGTGTCGGCGGGAAATTTCAAGTTGTCATATTTGAACGTGGTGTAGCTCAAGCCGTGACCGAACGGAAAAAGCGGCGCGCCGTTGACATACATATAAGTAAAACCCTTGGTGATATCGTATTCATTCAGCGGCGGCACTTGCGTTTCCGAGGCATAAACCGTGTGCGGCAGGCGGCCAGCGGGATTCACCTCACCAAACAGGACATCCGCAATCGCGTGGCCGCCCTCCTCGCCCGGCCACCACGCCTGCAACAGCGCGGGAACATTTTTCGCAATCCACGGCACCGTCAACGGCCCGGCGCTCATTTCCACGACCACAGTTTTCGGATTCGCGGTGAAAACAGCCTCGACCAATTCTTCCTGCGTGCCCGTCAACCCAAGAGTTTTGCGATCCCGCGCTTCCTGCTCCACCGCCGCCGTCGTGCCGACAAAAACGATGGCTACATCCGCCTGACGGGCCAGGTCAACGGCTTTATCCAATTCAGCTTTCGGATTGGCCACTGCTTCTGCCGATTCGGCTTTCCAACGGCCAGTGGTGTCGCCCCCAACCAACCCGCCGAGCGTATGCGTAACCTCGACGCGCTTGCCGACAAAATCCTGGATGCCTTGTAGCGCTGTGACGGCTTCGCTAACCTTGCCGTTGTAATTGTTCATCAGGATGCGATTCGCCAGCGGCCCGATGACCGCAATGCGTTTGAGCTTGGTCTGGTCAAGCGGTAGAAAATTATTTTCATTTTTCAGCAGCACGATGGATTCCTGCGCGACCTTCAACGCCACCGCGCGGTTCGCAGCGCTGTTGACCACGCTGGGCGAAATCTTGCTGAATGGCACGGCGTCGAACGGATCAAAATCGCCAAGTCGGAACCGCACGCGGAGCACCCGCGCCAGCGCGTCGTTCAGGCGCGCCTCGGTCATCTTGCCATCACGCACGGCGGCGGGAATGTTGTCTTCGAATTCCTTGTCCGAAAAATCACAACCAGCCATGAGGCTTTGCGCAACGGCATCTTCGTAGCTCATCTGTTTTTTCTCATGGCCTTCCACCATCGTCCGCACGCCGCCGAGATCCGAAACCACCGCGCCTTGAAAGCCCCAGTCGTTTTTCAAAACGTCCGTCAGCAGCCAGTGGTTTATGTTGTTTGGCGTGCCGTTGATGGCGTTGTAACTCGCCATGATGGACTGCGCCTGGCCCTCGACAATTGCGTCGTGAAAATGTGGCAGCCAGTATTCGTGCAACATCCGCTCGGAGACAGTGGCATTTAATTTTTGCCGGTCCGTCTCCACGTTGTTCACTGCAAAGTGCTTCAAGGTTGCGGCAATTTTCAGATAATGCGGGTCGTTGCCCTGCAAACCCTGCACATAACTGACTGCCATGCGGCCGGTGAGAAACGGATCTTCGCCCCACGCCTCGTGATTGCGGCCCCAATAGGGATTGCGCTCAATGTTGATGACCGGCGCGCGATAAATCAGGCCCTTGTGCTGGCCCGGCGCATTGGTATCAAGATGCCAGCCGTTATAAATCGCCCGCGCCTCGTCGGATAACACACTTGCGGTTTCATGAACCAGATTTGTGTCCCACGTCGCCGACATCGCGAGGCAAACCGGAAACAACGTCGTCGGCTTATCCCATTGGACGCCGTTCAGGCATTGATTCCATTGGTCGGAACGGATGTTGAACCGCTCCACGGTCGGCCCGCGATGGTTCAGCAGAGTCGCCTTTTCCTCGAGGGTGAGCCGCGCGATCAAATCCGCCACGCGCACCTCAACTGGTTGACTGGGATCGCGATAAAACGCCATCGCGTTCGTATCCGCCGCGCTGATTGGCAAGCAGGACAACAGCACAAAGACGGTGAAGCCGGCAATGATTTTGTTCATGCGGTAAAGAGTAACAATAAGCCCCTGCTTTCACAGGGGTTAAATGTCGAAAAATTGGTTGCATGAACCAATCTAGCGCTGGCGGTCGGGTGCAAAACGCATGGACGGCTTAGCAAAGCGTCTCAGCGTCTGGATGATGCTCGGGATATTTAATAATTCTCCGAAGCCCGGCGCGCGCACTTTTCCCTCGGTCAAGAAACCGCTGAATCCCGTCGTTAGGATGATGGGTAAATTTGGCTGAAGTTCCAGCAACTGTTCGCCGAACTTGACGCCGCCCATGTGTGGGTAGTGGCGCGACCAGAAGCACCAAGTTGCACACGGATGCAGGAGAATCAAGAAAAGGAGCAAAACCGGGTAAAAAACGGCCCTGAAACGTGAGTCTCAGGGCCGGAAATTGGTTGCGGGGGCTGGATTTGAACCAACTACCTTCAGGTTATGAGCCTAATTTAATTATCCGCCAGAAAAGCTACCAACACCCTTTATCTATTGATTATTAATAGATTTTACACTTTTTTATATTGACCGTCTGGAAAGATTCTGGAAAGATTGAGGCGTGAAAGAGAAACAAATTTCGGGCGTAAACATCTTCAAAGATAGGGACGGCAAGGGAAATGTGTTTTGGCGGGTGATGCTCGGCAAGCGATTCACCGGCGGCAAGGTCATCAAAAAATCATTTTCGACCAAAGCCGCAGCGAAGAAATGGTTTGCCGAGCAGCATGAGCCGAAAGTTGCCAGCGGTGCCCATTATTTTGAATTAACCCCGTCGCAGGTTGCCGAGGCGGTTGATGCTTACAAGCGCATTGACGGCAGAGCAGCGTTGACCGAAGTCGTGACCTACTGGTTGAAACACGCCTGCCCTGCTGGCGGCACGCGTTTGTTTGAGGCAGTTACGGAGGAATTCATCAAGTCGCGAGTTACGATGCTATGCAAGCCCACCACCATGCGCAACTACCGCAGCGCTATCAAAATGTTAAACGAAGAATTCGGGCAAGTGGAAATTCACAGCATCCGCAAAGCCGACATTGAGGATTGGATCGCAGAATCGGAATGGAAAGCCCGGACGCGGAAGAATTACATCGTAACGCTGTCAACGGTTTTCAACTACGCCATTAGCAACGAATACAGCGCGGTTAATCCAGCAGAGCATGTGCCGCGCCCTATCTTGGAAGACAAGCCGCCGGGGATTCTAACACCCGCAGAGGCGGAAAATTTGCTGGCAGCGGCGCTGGATTGTATGCCGGAAATGGCTGCGCCTATCGCCATCGGGTTGTTTGCCGGTTTGCGACGTTCCGAGATATGCGCGCTTGACTGGTCGGAAATTGACCTTGAGGCGCGGACGATTGAAGTCAAGGCTTCCAAAGCCAAGACGCGGCAACGGCGCATTGTTACCATTCAGGAAAACCTAGTCGAATGGTTGCTTAAGGCGGAGAAGAAAAAAGGCGACGTTGCACCCGACGTTGACCTTTTCGGCGAACGGTTGAAGCACCTTGTAAATGGTCGCACTGCTACCGACGACAAACCCGGACGACCGGCGGTAGTCAAAGAGTGGCCGCACAATGGACTCCGCCACTCGTTCGGCAGCTATTTCTTCGGCAAGACCAAGAATGAAAACTTGACCAGCGCCGAGATGGGCAACAGCCCAGACGTTGTATTCAAACACTACCGCGCGGTGGTCAAACAGCCCGACGTGGAACGCTACTGGCAAATCACGCCTTATTCCGTTGCGAAACTGAATTCTTAACCGTGCCGCTTTTACGAGCGACCAACGGACACAGAATGGAAGTATTTCGTCGCGTCGGCTTCGGTCAAAATCGCCCGTTGCGCCGTTCGCAAATCCACATTATCACGCAATGTCATCTGCATTGTTAATCCGGCGTCGAGCCAGAGTTTGATGTCCCCGAGGTATTCGCCGATTATCGCGATTCTGTCCTTTGGGAAGCACCATGCCCCCACGCGCAGCCAGTCCGCGGATTGTCCGTAGCCTGATGCGCCGCCCGTTGAAGACGACACTGGTAATTTGACCGCGTTTATTGACGCGGCCAACTTGGATTGCTCCGGTTCTGATATTTTCATTTATTTGCTCCGTTTCCATTTCCGCTATTTGCTTCGCATCCAACGATGCCGCCAGCGGATAAGGCGCATCACTGAATTCGGGGCTGTTACGGCCAGCCCCACGGCCAGATTCAATTTCAAATTCCTGTTTCGTCTCCGGCGAAACCCAATCCATGCTTTGCATCAGGCGAATCGTCGCCTTTGCCCAGCCGAGCGCCCCACCGGAAACCGACTCGTTGCGCAGCACTAGGTGCAAGTGTAAATGCTCGCGATCATCATGCACGACGCCCAGATAACAGCCGCCCGGCACGAACTGCCGCACCCACTCACGCCCCATTCGTAACATCGCCTTGACCTGTTTCCGGCGTTCGTCCAAGTCCCTGCAATCATCGGCGGAAATGATGACGTGCCGGTATTCGCCCCGGCCAGTCACGCCCCACGCCAGCGCCGAGGCATCCAATTTCGGCACGCGCGTCATTCCCCCATCCATGCCGTTGATGACCCCGGCCACCCTGCTGCCGTCCGGTTGCAATGCTGCCACCTCGCGCACCGTCCGACCCTTCGGCCTGTAAACGTGTGCCAGCAGCCGACGCAGCGACCCGCCCGACCGCTTAATTTTAATAATCACCTTCACGACAGCACCCGACGGAACACCCGCACCATTTCACTCGCAGCTTCCCCATCCGCCGTTTTGCCCCAGCTCGTTCTTAAGCTTTGGTTCATCAGGTTGCTCGCTCTGGCGACATCCTGACGAACTGCAAGCAACTCGCGCAGATTCACGCCCAACCCCCACGCGCCGAGGATCAGCGATACCGCTTGACCTCTTGCACGCGGCGGCAAGGTGTGAAACTGCTGCCAAGCCTCATTGCCCAGGCGGATGCGTAGCTGCTTCGTTTTCATGGTGCGTGTGGTCGTGCGAGCTAAAGGGCTTGGCTCACTTCGTTCGCCAGCCCTTGCTCGGCAGGTGGAGAAACTCTCGTTTCTCCCCTGCACCCCTCTTCATTTCCCCGACCGGCGGCGAACAGCCGCGCGATTTTCCGATTCGTAATTTCGCGCGCCGCCAGCGTGCGCAACTTCACAACCGCCTTCGCGTTGAAGTCGCTCGCCAGCCGGTCAACCACCCAGGACGGCAGTCGCTCCGCGTTCAGCGAAATCAGTGATTCTTGCAAAATTTCCCGTGGTAAATCCTTCATAAATCCTCTCCTCAATTACTATTTTAAGGCCGCGTGGTGTCACTTTCAACCAGCGCACCGAAAATAGTTTTGGAAAAAAATCATATAGCGAAATTCGGTTTCCGGTGCTGTCGGGGCGTTCGGTTGCCCGTCACTTCATGGCGCTGGAATCATTTTTTATCACGGCGTCCGCTTCTCACTCCGTAGCTCCGCGCAACGCACGCGCCAAGGCTTTGGCACTCCGTTGCTGATGCTCCGCGTTCTCCGTTTGTGTGCTCCCGCCGCCGTTGGCCGGTTTTCGCAGCGGTTGTTTTCAGTCAGTGAAAAACAAAACCGCTCCGAAAAATCGGAGCCAACTCGATAAAAATATGACCATTACCAGCGAAATGCGTTTCAACACCGGGCAACTCGTAATCACCCCCACAGCCCTCGAAACCCTCACGGCAGATGATATTTTGACGGCACTTGGCCGTCATATCCGCGCTGATTGGGGTGACGTGACACCAGCCGACCGCGATGAAAATAATTTTTCATTGCGGGAAGGTTTTCGGATTCTGTCGGTTTACCGCTCCGCTGGTGGCGAGAAATTTTGGATTATCACTGAGGCTGACCGCAGTTTGACCACGGTGCTCCTACCGTCAGACTACTGACGGCGCACCGCCAACGGTGGCTAATGGCTGCCGTTGGTTTTTTATTCAATTCCCCGGTTGCTTCCACTACGATGCTTCGATGTTCACTTTCAAGGCATAATGGCAAAGAAAGAAGCCCAAGCCAGAATTCGCATTAACCGGCTGCTTGAGCAGTCCGGGTGGCGCTTCTTTCCCGACAAGAACGGCGCGGACAATATCATTTGCGAATCGCGCGTGACGAAGACGGTGTATGCCCCCAGCTTGGAATTGGGCAACGACTTTGAAAAAGCCGCGCATGGTTTCGTTGATTATTTGCTGCTGAATTCAGAACGCAAGCCGGTGGCGCTGGTGGAGGCGAAGCGGGAAGGCATTGACCCGCTGGACGCCAAGGAGCAGGCACGCGACTACGCCAAATCTTTGGGCATCCGCCATATATTTCTATCCAACGGCATCATTCATTACTATTGGGATTTGAGCCACGGCAATCCGACGCGCACATCACATTTAATGTCGTTGGAGGAATTGGGCGAGGCGTCGCGCTGGAATCCCGACCCGCAAAAACTGATTGATGCCAAGGTTGACGAGAATTATATCGCCGTTTCCCAGGATGCGGGCTGGCTGAATTATTCCCCGGCGCAGCGGGAGATTGTCCGCGTCAATCAGAACGTCAAACTTTTGCGCGACTACCAACTCGACGCCATTGTCGCGCTGCAAAAAGCCTACGCCAAAGGCAAAAATCGTTTTCTGTTTGAAATGGCGACCGGCACGGGCAAGACGCTTTTGAGCGCCGCCATCGCAAAATTATTCATCCGTTCCGGCAATGCGACGCGCGTGCTGTTTCTCGTGGACAGGATTGAACTGGAAAATCAGGCGGCACGAAATTTCAATCAATATCTCGCCAAGGACAGCATCAGCACCGTCATTTACAAAGAGCGACGGGATGAATGGGCGGGCGCACAGGTCGTCGTCACGACGATTCAAAGTCTCGCGGCGAGCAATCGCTACCTGACGGAATTTTCGCCAAATGATTTTCAACTCATCATTTCCGACGAGGCGCATCGCACCATCGGCGGCAACAACCGCGTAATTTTTGAATACTTCAACGGCGCAAAACTTGGCCTCACGGCCACGCCCAAAGATTATTTGAAGGGCATTGACCCCAAGAAAATGCGCGAGGACGACCCGCGCGAATTGGAGCGCCGCTTGTTGCTCGACAGCTACCGCACGTTTGGTTGCGACGACGGCAACCCCACTTTCCGTTTCAGCCTCGTTGACGCCGTGAACCACAAGCCGCCGTATCTGGTTAATCCGCTGGCGGTGGATTGCCGGACGGACATCACGACGGAACTGCTCACGCAAAAAGGCTGGGCGGTGAAACTCGGCGGCTTGGACGAGGATGACGACGACCAAGAGAAAACTTTTTACAAACGCGATTTCGAGAAAAAGTTTTTCTCGGATGCCACCAACGGAACATTCGTCCGCACGTTCCTGAAAAACGCCAAGCGCGACCCGCTGACCGGCGAAATCGGCAAGACCATTGCCTTTGCCGTCAGCCGCAAGCACGCCCGCAAGCTGACCAAACTGCTCAATGAAGAATGTGAGAAATTGCATCCGGGCAAATACCAATCTGATTTTGCCGTGCAAATCACGTCCGACATTCCATCGGCGCAGGACATGACCAAGAAGTTCGACAGCGAACGCAACGCGCTTAATGGCAAATCGTCGTTCAAGCCTGAATTCATTGATTACAATAGTTCCCGCACCCGCGTTTGCGTGACCGTCGGCATGATGACCACCGGCTACGATTGCGAAGATTTGCTCAATGTCGTGCTGGCGCGTCCGATTTTTTCGCCCACGGATTTCATCCAAATCAAAGGACGCGGCACGCGCCTTTATACCTTCCGGCACAAGCAGGACGGCGACGAGCACAAGGCCGACAAGGATAATTTCTTCCTTTTCGACTTCTTCGCGAACTGCGAATTCTTCGAGAAAGATTTTGATTACGGCCGGCAAATTGAACTTCCACGCGAAGGCGGCGACGGGCCGGGCGGCGGCGGCGGTGGCGGGCGACCCATTACGGATTTCACCTGGACCGGGCCGGACGAACTGAAGGACAAGCGCGCCGAGCAAATCGGCTTGCAGGGCATGAGAGTTGACCGCGAGGCGTTTTCCCGCAGCTTTGAGGAAGCCACCCGGCGCGAAGTCGAAAAATATCCCGAACTTCACGAGGCGGTCGAGGCGCGCGACTGGCAGCGCGTCGAGGCGTTTGTCCGCGAAAACATTTTCGACAAGCCGCAGGAATTCTGGAACACGGAAAAACTTCGCGATGCCTATGGCGTGGATCGGCGGCTCACACTGGCGGAAATCCTGCAAAAAGTCTTCGGCGTCATTCAACGCTTCCCCAGCCGTCAGGATTTGGCCGACGAAGATTTTGACCGTTTCCTGTCCACGGACGGCGTGGACGCCACCAAAGTTCACGAACTGCAAACCTTGTTCACCGCCTACCTGCTTTATCCCGACATCCGCGCCACGGTGGACGCGGGCGATTTCGGCAAGCTCGCCACCGACCCGCGCCTTAACCTCAAAGATTTGAAGGCGCTTGGCGAACCGCAGCGCAAGTTTGCGATTGAATTCATCAAGGACAACATCGTCATCAATCGCTACTTCGCCGCCTAGTCCGCACCATTTTCATGCTTACCA
The DNA here is from genome assembly GCA_903889895.1 of uncultured Verrucomicrobia subdivision 3 bacterium. Lineage (GTDB taxonomy): Bacteria > Verrucomicrobiota > Verrucomicrobiia > Limisphaerales > UBA11358 > UBA11358. Next base: position 34,604 of record CAISYZ010000059.1, read on the forward strand.
AGGAAACCAAACGGCGCATTGATAACGCCCGCGATATTCTCGTCGGCCAGTTGCCGCTGCCATCCGACCAGATTGAGCTCATCACCATCGCCCTGATTTACAAATTCATGGACGACATTGATGAGCAGTCGCGCGAACTCGGCGGCAAGCCCACCTTTTTCGTCGGCGACTTGCGCGAACTGTCATGGCGCAAGCTCATCAGCAACACCTTGACCGGCGAGGAGCGCGTCACCAAGTTCATCCAGGGCATTGAGGCTGTCAGCGACGCCAAAAATCACAGCATCCCCGACCTGTTCAAAAGCATTTTCAAAAATGCGTTCCTGAAATTCCGCGACGCGCAGGTGTTGAAATTGTTCCTCGACGAAATCAATGGCTTCACCTACGACCATTCCGAAGAACTCGGCAACGCGTTTGAATACTTGCTGGACACGATGGGCACGCAGGGACAAAACGGCCAATTTCGCACCCCGCGCAACATCATTGAATTCATCGTGGACGTGGTTGACCCGCAGAAAGACGAAACCATTCTTGACCCGGCGTGCGGCACGGCGGGATTTTTGATTTCCGCCTACAAACATATTGTCGCCGCCAACACATCGGCGAAAGCCGCCGAAAATGACCCGCACGCGGGCGACCTGCTCAAATCCGCCGCGCGCGAAAAACTCACCCAAAACATCACCGGCTACGACATCACGCCGCTCATGTGCCGCCTGTCGCGGGTGAATATGTATCTGCACCGTTTCGCCAATCCCGTCATTCACGAATACGACACGCTGACGAATAAAAACCGCTGGGGCGAAAAGTTCGATGTCATTCTCGCCAACCCGCCGTTTATGACGCCAACCGGCGGCATCAGCACGCACGACAAATTCCGCATTGCCGCCAAACGCGCCGAAGTGCTGTTTGCCGATTTCATCCTTGAACACCTTAACGCCAATGGTCGCGCCGGTTTTATTGTGCCGGAAGGCATCATTTTCCAGAATAACGACGACTATGTGAGCTTGCGCAAATGGCTCATCAATGAAGCCGGGCTTTGGGCAGTCGTTTCGCTTCCGGCCAATATCTTTCAACCATATTCCGGCGTGAAAACTTCGGTGCTGCTCGTGGATCGCGCACTCGCCCGGCAGCGTGATGACGTGCTGCTGTTAAAAGTGGACAACGACGGCTTTTCGCTTAACACCAACCGCACGCCCATTAAGGAAAACGATTTGCCCGACGCCCTGAAATTGCTACACGCAGCAAAGCAGTCGGACTATCAATCAGCCATCGGCAAGCTGGAAACCAAAATTCAAAGCCAACTTGTGCCGCGTGCCGACTTTGCAAAACTGGATGCCTACAAAGCCGCCAGCACCGCATGGAATTTTTGCCGCAAGTTTCATGTGCGTGGCGAACGGATTAAAAAAGCCGCCGTCGAAGCCCGCGCCGCTGGAAACCATGACGAAGTGGAAAAGATGGAAAAGGCATTGACCAAGCTCCGCACGGAGTTTTCCACCGCTACCGACCTTGCCAAGTTGCCCGACACCGAAGCCGAACTCCGCGCCGCCTTTGATGAAAAAATAAAGGCAGACGCCATAATCTACGGCGACAAGCCGGAGCAGCCGGGAAAACTCACCAGCGATTTGCGTGAGGCTTTGGACAACGAACGCGATTACAATTTTAACCGGGAGCGATACGGCATCACAGATGTCTCTGGCCGAGTTTGTGAGTTCGTAAAATTCGGCTCGGTGGTTGTGGATATGCGCAACGGTGTCAATTTCAGCAAAGAACAGGTTGGTGAAGGCATTCGTTTTGTGAACATAAAAGACGTTTTTGCCCCCAGCGGCATTGTTGATTGCGATTCGTTGGAGAGCGTCAAATTGAACGACAAAGAGATTGGACGGTTTCGGCTGGAAGATGACGACCTTATTTTTGTTCGCTCATCCGTCAAATTTGAAGGCACTGGTTTTCCGGCGATTGTCAGGCCGCGCGGTGCAACGATTGCCTTTTGTGGCTTCGTGATTAAATGTTCCCTCGATAAAACTCGGATTGACCCTTACTTCGCGATGCAGCTTTTTAGGTCAGAGCGCGGACGGCGAGAAATTCTTTCGCGGGCAAGTCGAGCGAACATCACCAACATTTCACAAGACAGTTTGGAAGGAATTGAAATTCCGTTACCGCCAATAGAGGAGCAGCGCAGCATTGCGGCGGAACTTGAAATTCATCAGCGCGTGGTGGACGGGTGCATCGCTGTCCTTGACCGCCATAACTTACATCTCGACATTGACCCTGCGTGGCCGCGAATACCGTTAGGAGAAATCGCACGGTTTATTTCAGGCGGCACACCATCGAAGGCAAATGCAGCCTACTGGGAAGGCTCCATTCCTTGGGTTTCGCCAAAAGACATGAAGATGGATTGTCTCACCGATTCGATTGACCATATCTCGAAAAAAGCCGTGGCTGATTCGGCGGTGAATCTCGTTCATCCCGGCACTGTGCTTTGCGTTATTCGTTCGGGCGTTCTCGTCCACACATTTCCGGTCGCTCTCGCAGGCGTGGATTTAACTTTCAATCAAGACATCAATGCGATTGTTCCAGACCAAAAGAGTCTGTTACCCGAATGGTTATTTTTTGTTCTACGCACGCTTGAATCTGAAATTTTGAGTCAGGGCATCAAACGGGGCGGAACAGTCCACAGCTTGCAAAATGGTTATCTCCGTTCGTTCCCATTTCCAGTCCCACCGTTGCCGGTGCAAAAAGAAATCATCACCAAACTTCAGCGCGAGCAAGCGACGCTGGCCGGGCTTGAAGAATTGAAAGCCAAGTATGCGGCCAAAATCGCCGCGCGCCTTGCCGCCGTGTGGGGTTCACCGGAAGTCAAAGCAACCTAAACTGCTGATTTATGGATTTGTTCAACGACCTTAAAATAATTGTTCAACAAAAACTCACTGAATTAGGCGTGCCGTATTCCGCCAGCGCGGATACTGACACTTTGATTCTCCTCACCCTAAACCATAAATTCAAAACGATATCCGCGCGACGCAGGGAAATTCACACTTCCAAAGAATTTGAAGCGAAACGCGGCACGCTCGACGCAACGATGCAAAGCGCGTTGCGGGACATTTTGAATAAATTCAAACGCGGGCATGACGTGAACGGACATTTGAGCCGTTCCAGTGTGAACGCACAGGAGACCGACGCGCTCCGCGCAGACTGGGACATTTACCATGTCCACATCAGCAACCATAAGGACAATCCCGGCGACAAATTCTATGCCCGCACCGGGCCAGTGATGTTCGTTCAAATCACGGACACCGACGCATACTTCATTGACATCTATCCCCACGGACAGGGGCATCCTGAAACTTGGACGCGACAGGCATTGCTGGAAATCATTGATAAGAATTGGCCCAAGCTGTTAGAGCCGCACAAATTAAAGGGGATTACCGACATTTCAATGCAGCCAACGGATTTGCAATTAAAGCAGCTTCGTGGAAAGGGCGGGGCGACTGGAAAAATGGGAGCGATGAATACAATTCTGAAAGTTGGCAATTCGTTTGTTCACTCCCCAGGAGGAGGGCTGGCGGCAGACGGCACCCCGGCAGCCAATGTTCGTCATTTGAACCAGATGATGCACGACATCAAAAGACTGGAAAAATGGGTGACGGATAATTCGCTGACATTGCGAAAGCAATTCAGCAGGAAGCTAGGCATCCCAGAATGGGAAATTGATTTTGAATTGGAGCCAGCAGCAAATGGCTGGACGGTGAAAGAAAAAAATTCTGGCGAAATTATTCAGTTGCCTCGGAAGTAGCCGAAGTCAGCGGGCGCTCTTGTCCGGCCTGACGCGGAAATCATAAATCGGATTTTTACCGCGACGCCATTCCGTCAGCACCAAGTCAAAATCATATTGTCCGCCCACCAGCCAATTTTCCGCTTGCGGCAAATTCACGGAATCAATGGCAATGGTATTGCCATCTTTCTGAAATGCACCGCGCAGCGCCCACAGTTCTCGCGCTCCGGCTTTTTCCCCATCCGGCTCCGCCGTGCCGTCGCCATCTTTTTTCAACCGATGCGGTTGTCCCGTCAGCTTGACCCCACGCGCCACCAAGGACGGCTCGGCATTGCCATTGCCAAACGGTGCAAGCGCGCGGTAAATGCCATACCAAGTTCGCGCGTCGAATTTTTCCGCCGGGGCGATAATTTCTGCCTTACGGACAAAATCTTTTTCATCCAAGCCGCTGGCATCATTCAGCCACCGTTTTAATTTTTTGCGCTGTGCTTCCGTGAATGAAAAACCACCAGCCATTTCGTGACCGCCGCCGCCTTCAATCATTTTTTCCGCCACCGCATCGTGAATGATTCCACCGAGGTTGCATTGCTCGATGCTGCGGCCAGAGGCTTTCCAAAATCCGCCGTCGGCATTATCAGTCGTTTGCCATGAGGCAACAATCGCCGGACGGTTGAAAGCTTCTTTGACATCGCTGGCGACAATGCCGCCAACGCCGGGATGACAACCTTTGTCGGCAACAAAAATAACTTTGGCGTCCCGCAATTTTCCGGCAGCACCCAAAACTCGCGCGGTCAGTGGACTTTGAATTTTTTTCCGCTGCTCATTGAGATTGAAGCATCTTTGCGCCGCTTTTCTGGCGGCAGCCGCATCTTGCGCCAGCAGCAACAGCAGCGCGTCTTTGGCATCGCCCAGCCGCCCCGGTGCGTTCAGACACGGGCCAAAAAATAGCCCGAAAGTTTTTTCGTCCAGCACGCCAGCGGTAAATTTACTCGCTTGGCGCAATTGTTCCAGCGCGGCCAGCCCAGGGACTTTTCTAATTCCATCCACCTTTCGCGCCAGCCGCAGCGCGTGTTTCAGCAAGATGCGATTCAAGCCGACGACTGGCATCAGGTCAACAAACGACGCCAGCCCCGCCATTAAAATCGCCCGGTCACTGTCCCACGCTGTCAGCCGGAGTTCGCCCGCCATTCCATGCACCAGCAAAAAGGCAAGACCCGCAGCGGACAGCAGTTGCAAGTCCCAGCTATTATCCTTTGAACCAAGCCAGGCTTTAGGATTGAGCAAAGTTGTTTCAGCCGTTTTCGAGTCGGCTGGCAAGTGGTGATCCACGATAACCGAATCAATGCCTTGCTCTGTCAGCCAGTCAATTTCTTCGCGGCTGTTGGTTCCGCAGTCCAACACTATCAGCAATTCAGGGCGGTGCTTTTTCACACACTGCTGCAATGCTGGCAATGTCAGCCCGTAGCCATGCACATGGCGGAGGGGAATAAAAGCGGCGAGCTTGCTCGCGGATAGACCGGCAGCGCGGAGGAAATCATGCAGCAGGGCGACCGAGGTAACGCCGTCGCAATCGTAATCACCGAACAGAACAATTTTTTTCTTGGCAGCCACGGCAGCACGGATTTTTGCCGATGCTAATTTATACGCCGCCGTTTTCGGCAACGGATTCCGCAGAGCAGGAAGTTCGACGATAAATTCTTCGCCCATCTCGCGACGGAAGGAGGGTGGACATTTAAGCTGATTCAGACGGTGGTGGACATATTGAGCTATGACCTCATCGCGGGAGTCGCCATCCGTCAGACAAAAGATTTTGTCCGTCTCGAAATTCACGGGCGGCGGTTTTCGGATGATCATGGTGCGTCGCAGCGACACAAGAGCATGAAAAAATTCACTTCGCCATTCCAGACCTAATCTTGACCGCGAATTCTCCAGCCAAAATCTTGCTTAGTGGAACTTACAGAAAAGTTTGAGAATAGGAAAATTTGAAGCCCCAAATTTACTCCCCCCACACCCCCCTACTGTGGGCTTTCAGCCCACTATCTACCGTCTAGGTAGAAGTATAGGCAGATTTCGGAAAATTTCAAGTGACTATTTTCGCCGTTGTTAAGTTGTTAGTCTGACTTATTCGTATTCGGACTATTCCCGCCGCCCAGAAAACGGATGCCGTCGGCGGTTGTTGCTGCCGACTGCTCTTTGTCTTGCAGCAGTGAGAACAGGGCTTCCGCTGCCTGCATGGTTTTCAGTTGCCGGTGGAGATACATCAGCAAGTGGCGCGGTTGTAAATCCTGCCCGAACTTGACGCGCAAGTTTTCAGCACGACGCAGGAGGTCTTGCAACTCCGCGTATTCCACGCTGTCCATGATTTGCCGCAAGTCCGACAGGTGCAGCATCGCCAGCCGCACCGCCCAATTCACGTCCTCACGGTCAATTTCATTGTTCGCCTTGCCCAGCAGCCAGTGATAGACCAGCGCGTATTTGAAAATTCGGAATTCCACGCGGCGCACAAAGTCCGCCGTAATACCTTGTTTGCCCATCAGCACCCAGGCATCGCAAATGCCGTTGCGCGCATCCGGCGAAAGGCGATATTCCGAATGAATCGGCGTCGCCAGTGCAGCACGGAAAGCAGTGGCGATTTTCTCCAAATCCAGCCCGTCCAGAATGGCAAATTTCCGCTCGAAACAATTTCGGCTTTGGTCTGGTGGACAAAATACGAACGCGATTCGCTGGCACAGCCCCGACGCCCAATCCTCCTTTGAAAGCTGCCGATGAATGTTGCCGATGACGGTTGTGCCGAGCAGCGACAGACACGGTGATTTAATTTCCACTACTCCGCTTTTGAGCCGCTTGCTCAAAGTTGCGTGGTCGTATGCCATCAGCAAAACGCGCGGCGTGCCTTGATGCACTTCGGTTTTCGTCAGCGACCAAAATTCACCAAATTCTTCGAGCCACCAAAACGCGGGGCGACCTTCATTGTCCGAAAGTTCCGCAATCAGTCCCGCCGTCGAGCCAGCATCACGGATGGAATTTGGTTTCCAGCCGCCAAGCTCAAATGCCTTGAGAATTTTTGAAACGGAAAACGATTTCATTTCGCCGGACGCAGCCAGCATCACGGTGAACAGGTCAGGCAGAATTTTTTGACCGTCAGCCATCACCAGCGACGCGCCCTTTTCGCAGAGCAGTTGCGCGACAAGTGACACCGTGGCAAAAAAAGGCAATTCCGCCGCCACGGGCGTATGTCGCATGAATTCGGAAACGACCACTTCCAAAATGGACGCCGGAGGTGTTGCCACCACACCGCGCCACAACTCACGTTCTTGCGCGAACATTATCGCCCGCACAACGCTTCGCGTCTCACGACAGGCCAGTATCCGTGAAAGGAGCTTGCGAGCACCGCTATCTTTGACCAGCCGCCGATGATGTCGCCGCGTTCTTTTCATCTGGTTTCTCGTTTCTGATTTGGTTTCTGTCAACCGTCAACAATTTGCCGGCTGGTATTTGGTTTAGCTTTGATTTTGCAGCCGAATTGAGGTTAACGCGCTGGCACCAATTGGCGTCAACAGCGCGTCAACACCCCACCGTCTCAAAACGGAATTTCCCCATCATACGACGGCATTTCGTCTATCGGGGCGACCGCAACCGTTTCATTTTTAACCACGTCAAACGCCGTGACACTTTCGCGCGTCACGCCATCGCGCCCAATCCAAGGCGAGTTGCAGATGCGTAGTTGTTTCCCCAACAGCGTCGAGTTATCCGGCAGTGGTTGCTCCAAAGGCAGGCTTAATGACCGCTTGAACGCGCGAACCAGCGCACGCGCACGCGGCGAGTCACCCAAGGGAATGTGTCCATAAATGACTTTTCCCTTTGCAGCTTCATCATTGATGATGAAGCGCACGAGGAGCTTATTTAGCCCGCTGTTTTGAGACAGTCTTTCGTTGACCGACTCGATGTTTACGTTCCACCAGCCGAACAATTGTTCAGTCAGGGGAACCCCATTTGTGTTTAGTATGCTTGTGTTCATTTGTTTTATTTGCGCCGATTGTTTTGTTTGGTTTTCCCACCGGGCGCAACGGTGGGAAATTTTTGAAAATTTGATTTTGCGCGAAGTTCGGAGGGAAGTGGCGGCGGCTCCTCGCCAGCTTTGAAACGGCGATAGGCATCCTCGGCGCTGGCCGTGTCAATCAGGCATTCAACGCCAGGGGAGCCAGGGCGAGGCACGACCAACCAGCCGGATTCGGGAGCGTAACGAGCTGCGTGGAGCAGCCGATCCACGAATTTAGTCGCACCGCCAAACACCGTGACGAGCGTTCGCTTATTGATTACCAGCGGGCGAACGCCGTTGACCAAAATGAAATTCTGATTTTCCATTGGCGCCGCGCGCGGGAGTCGAACCCGCGTCAGCCATCCGGCTCCTTGAAGCCAGACCACGGCGAAAAAAACACTTTTCTACATCTCCATTCACTGCTGTCCGGTTTAGAAACCCAGTAAACATTGATGGTTTTCGGTGTCTGGCGGTTGTGTGGTGGGTGGAAGTTGAGCAAGCGCCTGTGAAATGGGCATTTTCTCAAAGAGCGTGAGGCTCAA
>CAISYZ010000060.1 GCA_903889895.1 uncultured Verrucomicrobia subdivision 3 bacterium
CCCTTTTCCAGATCAACCTCCAGTTTCCAAGGAAACGGACTGGTTTAAACCGCTTCTACCGGCTTATGGGATGGCTGTGAAATAATTCCGCATTTCCGCGCATCATTGACGCGTCGCTTTTATATCAAGCTGTGTGCCTCTTGTGCTGAACGGTGACCATCGCATTTTTAATGGAGTTATTGGGTCTTTTTACGGTTGGGAATTGCAAATAATTAGCAAGTTTCCAACTAGGCTTGAATCGCATATTTGTGCGGGCAAGCGGCCATGGGCGGTTGCCTTGCACTGCCCATGGCTGAACGATCAGATTGTAGGTTTATTTCGTCGCCGGTTGATGTTGGCGTTGGGGAGTGGCGGCGGTGCTGATGACGACGCCGAATCCGTAGGTTTCCAGAATGGACTCCTGACCTTTATATTTCCATAGCAGGAAATCCCGCACCTGTGCCATCAGAAACAGGCCGGTGCCCGGCGTGCTCATGGTTTGTCCATCAGCCAAACCAAGGGTGGTGTTCGATGATTGAAACAGCGCATCGGCCTGCGCCTGCAAATTCTTGGCCAAAGCGCGTTGCGGTTTGGCCTTAGCCAGCACGGCAATGATGGCTGCCACAATTTGCGGATCCAGCGGGCTGCTCCCAGGAGCGTCTTGGTTCAGTTTGGGATTCTTCGAACGTCATAGTGGATAGAGGTTGAGCTTTCCACAGAAAAACAGGATGCGTATCCGGTAATTCTTAAAGTTGCGGAAGCCTCGAGCCGCCGACTTGATGCTCTGGATTTTTGAGTTCAAGCCCTCTGTCACGGCATTGGTGATGTGGTGCCGTAAATACGTCAGCAAGTTTTCCAAATGTCGCTTGAGCAGGTGGGCCACGTCGGCCATGGGTTTGAGTTGGCTCCGGCTTACCCAGCCAAACCAGTCCTTGAAAAATCGTCGCGCCCAACCCTCTTCCTGATATTCCCAGAACTTGCTGAACAGTTCTTTCATCGCCCAAGCTCGCGCCACTTTTAGTTGCTGATCCTTCAGCCCGGAAAACTCATCGCGCTGCTCCGGACTAAAATGCTGCGGATTATACAACCACAGTTGCCGCGTCCCCTTGAGCGTTTCATCACCATCGGCCAGCAACTCCTTGTGTTCCTGACGCCGCACCTTGTCCACCGACTCGTTCAAGTATTTGCTGACGTGAAAGCGATCATGCACGATGTCCGCTTCGGGCACCTGTTTTTCAATCGTCTGGATAAACGGCTCCCACATATCCACCGCTACCGCTTCCACCGCCGACTTCTGTTCGGGTGTGAGCGTTGTCCACAACTGATCCGCCGCCTCGCAGGTGCGTTCTTCAACCACCTCCAGCACGCGTGATTCTTCCAAGTCCGTCAGCAGCGTGATATAGGAATGCCCACGCTTGAAGCTCTTCTCATCCATCCCCAGATACTTGAGTTGCTCCATCTGCCGCCGCTCCAAGCCGCGCGCCACCGCTCGTTTCATAATCTCATGCGCGGCGTCCCAGCCAATGCCCAGCAGTTCGCAAGCCTGACTCACGCTCGCACAAGCCAGCAGCACCTCCACAGCAAACCGCTCAAAGAGCAACGTAAACCGTCCCTGCGGCACCGCCCACGGCACCTGTATCGTCTTGACCCCGTGGGTCGGACATTCCGCCCTCGGGGTTCGCGCCCGAATCAACGTCGTAAATTGCATGGTGTCCAAGTGCCGCCAGGTCCGCTCCGGCGCGCTGTCGTGAATCGAGCATGCACACCCGCATTCCGGGCATTTGGCATCAGCTCCCCATTGCCAACCCAGTTCAATCTCCACTTTCTTTTCCGACAGCTTCAGCTCCACGGTTTTGACCTCCCACGGGCTGCCAATCCCCAAAAGCAGCGCGTAATGTTTCTGCAATTCGTTGTCCATGCTCATGCCAAAAGCCTGCCAACCACCTCGTCCCAAGCCAACCCCAAACGACCGCCCGGCAGCGCGCAGCGGAGCGAAGCGATGACCGACGCAAAGCGATTCACGCCAACTCCAACCAGCCAGCCGCCAATTTGAAAACACGTCGCTCATTTAAGTTGTCAACTAAATGGCCTCAATTTATTCTCGCTGTTAGCCACGAAAAACTCTGAATATCC
>CAISYZ010000061.1 GCA_903889895.1 uncultured Verrucomicrobia subdivision 3 bacterium
CGGTATCAGATTGGGTGTAACGGAATCATTACAAAGTGAAAACCACCCAATTTTTATTGTGTTTTCTTGCTACCGTTATGAAAGGAGGGTCGCCGGTTTCCTAAATGGCAAATCCCGGTTCGATTCCGGGCGGGAGCACCACTTTTTCCAGCCAAATTTCCACCGAATTCCGAGCCTCAAATCTGATACCGCATCTGATACCATATTGAGTTTTTAGAACAAATTAGAACCAAAAACAACAAAAGGTCAGACTTTGAAAACTGCCGATGGAAACGGAATTCAGTCAATAGAATCAATGGGAAAATACGAAAACCAATCAAAGCAAAAATTCAAAAAAAGTGCTTGCCTAGATTTAGGAAACTGCGGCTCTATCCATTTGAGCTACGGGAGCACAAATCTTGACCAGCATACGCGCTCCTGATTTTTTGCCAAGTCGCATCGGAGAAGCAGAGTTCAATTATTCTTCCGCGCCCGTTCGATCTCGTCTTGCAATGCACGTTCTTTGGCGAGGATGGAGAAAATTTCGGTGTCAGCATCGGTGAATTGATGTTCCGCCATTCCGAGATAAACGAGAACCAGTTTGCGTTTGGCTTCGAGAAGCGGATTGCGGCCACATTGCTTCTCCGCCAAATCCAGCAATTTTACTCTGGCAACCTCGATGCCCAATTTTGCCTTTTCCACATTCGTCTTCGGCATGGACAACTCGGCGGTTGCGTTACTCAAGACGGCTTCGATTTCGAGCAAAGTAGCTTTCATATAAAATTTCTCCACGCAATTTTAACCTGCCGCAAAAACCGCGTCAGCTTGCATTTGGTGAATTTTGCCCGCCCTTCTCTTTCACGTCAATTTCTTCAATCGTCCCTTCGCTTTTGCCAAGCCCTTCATATTTTTCAGGTCGCAACCGGATTCGTTCCACAGCGAGCCGTTCCAGCGCATCGCACAGTGGCTCTAAACCTTTTCCTTTGACCAGAACAATTCGATCTTGAAATTGGATTTGAACAGTCTCTTTGCCGCCTTGCCGGACAAATTTCGCGTGCTGAAAATAGCCGTAGGGAAACAAGTGAACCTCGTTGGTAGTTTCCACCCGCAAGCATTGCGGACTTGTGGCCGTCCGCCAGCTCGTCAGATTCTTTGCGCTCTCGTCCGTTGAGTCAGTCTTGTTTTGGGGCTTTTCCATAAATCAATCTTTTCGATTTGTTGTTGTGGCGTCTCTGACCGACGGCTTTGAATCAGTCGGGCGATATACTTGCGAATCGGCGGCGGCACACGTTGCGCCTGCGCCGAATCTTGCTTGGCAAATTCAATCGCCAGTTCACGGTCGCCTAAGCGACCGACATTCTCGCGCAACTGCGCTTTGTCCTGGGTGAAGATTTTGACCGCCCGCGTTCCGCGTGAAATCGTGACCAGCCATTGCTGATTATTCGTCGCGGCCTTCACCGACGAATCTGAAAACAAAACGTGTTCGACAGTTTTGCCTTGCGAGCCGTAGGACGTAATCGCGTAGCCGCGCACAAACTCCCGATAATTTTCCGACAGGACTCGCCCGTCCTTCAGTTGGATTTGCCCCTTGCGATTGACGCCC
>CAISYZ010000062.1 GCA_903889895.1 uncultured Verrucomicrobia subdivision 3 bacterium
CCGTTTCAAGCATCCGCAGTTTCTTAATTCCGTCATCAACGAAGTGATGGAGCAAATGTTTCGCGGCATCATGGCCGGCCAGCGGCTGCCGGTGCGGCAGATTCGGATTGCGATGTTTAATCTTGAACGTCTGGACACGCACCCGACACTTTGGGGGCGGACACATGAAGAGCGCTGGGGCGCGGTGGATGACGTGGCGCAAAAGCTGAATGAGCAGCTTGGCAAAACCGCGCTGATGACCGGCGCGCAACTCGCCTTGCGTCACATTGACGAATCACAGAAAAATCCCAAGGCGAAATGTCCGTTCACGCCGCAACGGGAAATGATCGCCAAACTTTGGGGCGCGGACGGACCGGTTAAGCCGGTTCAGGGCACTTTGTTTTGATAATGATTTGCCGTTTGTCGTAAACCATTCAGAATTTTCAAAAAGCTATGGCAACCCACATTTCCATTGATGTTGACCAAACAATTTTGGACGACGATGGGAAGTTGCTTGTCGGTGTTCAAGACAGTTTGAAACTGCTCAAAAAAGCCGGAATGACTTTGCAGCTTTGGTCCAAAGGTGGTGCCGATTACGCCAGAGAGACAGCCGATAAATTTGATCTTACCGAGTTTTTCACTTCATACGCGGCCAAGCCGGATATTTCCATTGATGACTTGCCCGAGGATGCCCACCCCGTTTGCACGCTTGGAGTGCCGTTCGCCGATGCTATTCGTGGGCTGAATCTGTTTGTGGCTGATAGTATCGAAACAACGCTATGTCCCGGTCGGGCGGTGGTTGACTTGGTTCAAAGGTTGCAAAAGAAGAAACGAACTGTTGAAACCAATTACGGCCAAATATTACGCCTAAACAAAAAAGGCGATGAAATAAGGGCGCATCATCCGATTCCATTTTTCGGGAATCTGGAATCGGCGCAGATTTTAACCATAGGCTTGAACCCTTCATCCACAGAGTTTGAATCATGGCGGCATTGGCCGGACAGTGATATGGATGCAGACATTCTTGCGCGCCGTTTGGCCTCGTATTTTCGGTCTGTCCAACCCCGTCCGCATCCTTGGTTTGGTGAACTGCAAGAAGCACTGGCCATCATTGGCGGTAATTACAAAGTGAATGCAGCCCATGTGGAGTTATCGCCTTGGGCAACCCTGTCGCCAAGAAAACTCAGCCAAATGCCGGATCGGAAAAATCTGTTGGGCTGCTACAACAAACTTTTGAAGCTTGGTCAGGAAAAATGGCTGCCTCAAGTGATTGAGATTTGTAAACGCAAGGCGACGCTATTGCTGATTGTGGATAAAGACAAAACCCGGGCCGAAAAAACGAAGGTAATTTGTGAGACTGTCTTGGGCACACAATGGGAAGGGCATATTTTTGTTCTCGAACGCGAAGGCGGGGTTAAATACTGGGCGTGGGAAAATAAGGATGCTTTGACTCTAAAGATTGGCGCGAAAAACCTCTTCGATTAAGCGTCTATGTGCGGGCGATATACAGCGGCGAAAGATTTCACGGAGTTGATCCGGCTGGTTGGCGTCGTCATGGCGCGTGTGCCGATTCTCACGCCCCGCTACAATATCGCGCCGACGCAAATGGCTCCGGTGATTTACAACGAGAGGCATCAGCCCGTCGTGAAGATGATGCGCTGGGGATTGATTCCGTCCTGGGCGAAAGACGAAAGCGTCGGCAACGCGCACATCAATGCGCGGTCGGAATCGCTGCCCAGCCGGAATGCGTTCCGCGAGGCTTTCAAGCACCGGCGCGGCCTGATTCCAGCCGACAGTTTTTATGAGTGGCAGGAACGTGTGGGCAAACGGCAACCATTCCGCGTGATGCTGAAAAGCGCCGAGCCGTTTTGTTTAGCCGGCTTGTGGGAACGCTGGATCAAACCGCCGTCGCGGGATCATGCCGAAACCGACCTGGACGAAGCCCCGCCGAGCGAGACGATTGAATCATTTACTATCATCACGCGGGCGGCGAACGCGGTCATTGCGCCGCTGCATGACCGGATGCCCGTCATCATCGCGCCAAGTCATTACGGCTGGTGGCTGAAAGACGACGATCCGCGCAGCGAGTCGCACAAGATGGCAATGGAGCGAGCGCCCGACGACCCGCTGAAAATTTATCCCGTCAGCGACATGGTCAATAGCCCTAAAACGGATGATCCGCGCTGCATTGAGCCGGTGCGGATTGACCGCGATATGTTTGAGCGGCAATGGTGGGGTGATGGCTGATTTCTTTCTTCTTTTTCTTTGCCGATGTAACACTTTGAAATACCCTGCCGCGCAACGCGCGCGCAATATGCAGATCAAGCACTGGATTTGTTTAACAAAAAATGATGCCGCCATTGAGACGGTCATGGAAACGACTCTGGGACGCCGCCGGACGCGCGACCTGCTGCTGCCGCGTCTGCTGTTGAGTCAGGTCAACCTCAAGGAGAATTGAGCGATGAATGCCAAATCAGATTTGTCGCCGATAAAACAAATACCCATCATCGAGGTAGCGAAAAGACTTGGGATTCAGGTTCGCGGAACGAAGGCGATGTGCTTCAGTGGGCATGATAAGGCATCGCCGAGCTTATCCTTCCTCAAAAGCCGCAACACTTGGCGGTGCTTCGGTGCATGTGGCAAGCACGGCGACGGCGTCTCTTTGGTCATGGAGAAGGAAGGTCTAGATTTCAAATCCGCCCTTGAGTGGTTCGCACGTAACTTTGCCGTGGATGTCACCCGGCAATATCGCGGTCAGTCCCGTCGCGGCCGCGTGGTAAGAGCCAAGAAGGCTACCGTCGTAAAAGCAGTGATACCGGAACAACAGGAGTTTACCGCCGACCCCGAACTTTATGAATGGTTGATCGACAAGTGCGCCTCGGTTTCCAGCCCAGCCGGAGTCACCTACCTGGATACGCATTGCATCTCGCCGGAAAGTGCTACGGGTTTCAACATCCGGGAACTGCGCGACCCGGCGCGTGCGTTTCGCAAGCTCGTCGAAAAGTGGGGCGGGCCGCGCGTTTACCGCAGCGGGGTTGCCTGGGGATCAGACGGGCATCCAGAACGCTTGACCTGGAGTTCACACGCACTGTTGTTTCCTTTCTACGAACAGGGAGTCGTCACCTACATTCAAGCCCGGATGTTTCAGGGAGAGCCGAAATTCCTCAATCCGCGTGGTGTTCCCAAGCCCATGTTCAACGCGGACAGGCTTCAGAAACTGAAACCGGGACAATTGATTCATCTCTGCGAGGGCGTCCCTGACGCCATCGCGGTGGAGTCGCACGGACTGGCCGCAGTCGGCATTTTGGGCGCAACTTCATTTCGTGCTGACTGGGTTGACCGTTTCCTAAAGCTGAAAGTGGTCGTGCTCGGTGACGGTGACGCGGCGGGTGCAAAGTTTGCGAAAGACATTTCCACGTTCTTTATGGAGCGCGGGAAAGCTGTGCAGTGCAAACCCCTGCCCAAAGGCAAGGACGTGGCGGAAGTGCTCGCGCAAGCAAGGAGGCCCAAATGAGTTTTCTGGACGATGTCACAGACCAACTGAATCTACGGTGGGCCTGGGAAAAGGTGCGACGCGCTTCGACGCCGGGAGATGTCTGGATTGACGAAATCGAACTCGCCGGTTTCGAGGTCCAGTTGGAGCGCAATCTCCAGAGTATTGCGGACGAGATACGAAAAGGGCGCTACCGCCTTCGGCCGTTGCGGCCGATGGCGTTCCCCAAGAACCCGAATAAGGACGGCGAACAGCAAGTGCGTCAGTATTTCAACGTCGCAGTTCGTGACCAGGTCGCATGGACGGCGGTGGTGAACGTAGTTGGTCCGCAACTTGACCCGCTCATGCCCGCATGGAGTTATGGCAACCGCCTTTTCCGCAGCATCTGGGTGGACGAAGACGACGGGGTTCGCCGCCGAAAGATTGGCAAGTATCGGCATTCTTCGGGACGGATATACTTGTCGTTTGGCCAAAGCTGGCCGGTCTTTCGCCGCCACGTCTTTTTGGCAACATCGGCAATGACCGCCAAAGAAGGGAAATCGTCATCGAATCAAATGACGGACGAAGATGCCGAAGAGCGGGATTTGCAGGAACAGCTAAAAGACGAACATCGCTGTCCGTTCGTTCGGAAGGAGTATTGGAATGAACGCGAGCCGACAACAGGCAAAGAGAATCTTTATTGGTGCAGCGTTGATTTGGAGAAATTCTATCCATCCTTAAAGCTGGATGTAATCCGTCAAAACATCGTTGAGCGCCTTCCAGCAGACTACCTAATCGAGGCCGGGGTTTTGCTCACTTCAATGCTGCACTTCAAGTTGGATACGGCCGGGTGGGCTTCCGAGGAATTGGAGGCAATCGGACTCAGGCCACGGCAGCGAGCGTTTAAGGGTATTCCAACCGGCCTGTATGTGGCGGGGTTTCTTGCCAACGTGGCACTTCTCAAAGTGGACCTCGAAGTTGCTGAACGGTTGAAGAAAAGAAATATCGCCCATTTTCGCTTTGTTGATGACCACGTCGTCTTGGCTTACAGCTTCGAGGATTTGGTGAGTTGGATTGATGAGTATTTGGATTTACTGGCCGCTTCAAAGACCGGCGCGAAGGTGAATCCTGAGAAGGTTGAGCCGGAGGCATTGGCAACATTTTTCACGTCAAGAAGCAGATCTCGGAAAAGATATAGAGATGATACTGGCAAAAGGCTTAAAGCGGCTACCGTCGCAGCTGAAAAAGCCTGCAAGCTAAATCCCCAGTTCCCGACTCCGTTGATGACCAAAACTCTCGCGTTAGTGTCGGCTATTGCGAGAACCGATTTCAATCTTCTCGAAGAAACGGAGCTAGTTGCGCTTACCGATCAACTTGAACACATGCTCTTGGTTGAGCTTCCAGAAGCCGAGATTCCTGAGAAGACACGACTGTCATTCGCCGCAACCAGACTAATGCGGTTGGCGGAGTGTCGCCTTTCCAACAATGCCCGGTCGGCTGAGTTGGCCTGTCGCCGCGAGGCGCTAGATGCCGAGTTGGCTGACAGTGAGCTGGCACCCGAGCGCCGCGAGGTGTTGGAGGCGGAGAACAAAGAGAATCAGAGTTCATTGCAATTCCAAAGCACGAAACTCGACCACGAAGTCGGCAGAGCATTCAGCCTCCTGCGTAAAGTGCTCCAAGAGCGACCTGACCGCGTGCGACTTTGGACGCGAGCAATTCAGATGTGTCGTCAGACCGGGGTGCAAGGACTGAAGGACATTCTGGAAGACATCCACAAGGGTGAACGTGAGCACAAGGCGATGGAGACCACCTTGGCTGCTGAGTATTTGATGGGCAACACACTCGCACTGCTGGGTTCTGAAGCTCTGATTGCTGCACAAATCGTATGTGATCCCGAGGTCGCAGAGTGGCGCAGGAAGGCGGCAACTGCATTTTTGAAGGATATTTCTGCTGCACCAATTAAAGAACCAGCAACATCTGGGCGGCGGTGGTTTCTGAAAACAAGTTGGGAGCAATTCTGCTTCGGCCTGTTTTGTGCAAATTTGATTCTCAAGTCATCGCGGCCAGAGGAAGATGGCTTTGACTTCCGGCCTCCAGACGAGTTCCTCGGAATTGGTGAGCAACGGCTCGGCAGCCAAGATGAAGTTGAATACCCGGTGAGTTGGGCGTGGTGGGCTGCGCGCTCGTCTTTGCGTGAGCTTTCGTCCCGCGCCGAAGGCTGGGTTGTTGAGATTGGTCGCCGACTGCCGCCTACAGTGGAGTCGTATTCTTTCTGGCGCTTCTTTCCGTTTGATGTTCCGCGTGACGTATTGGGGGCCATGCGTTACGACCGAACCCATGCAAAAAATCTCTTTCAGATGGCTGGCTGGTGGCACGATGCACTCAGCGCACAACCTAAAACTGTGATCTCGCTTCCGCCGAGCGGCATGAACCGTGACGTTGCCCGCGCAATTAAGAATATCAAGTCTGCCAGCAACACTCGGTCTGTATCGTTGCAAGAGTGGTGCAAAGAGATTCAGGCAACGTCCGAACAGGACACGGCAGACCCGAGAACCGGCGAGTGGTCTGCTTTGGAAATTGTTCGCCAAATTGGGATTCTGGTTTCGAGCAATCAAGAATTCAGCTTCGGCTACGTTTCCAAGGTGGTCGCAGGCAACCCGTCGCCGATATGCTTACACCCTGCGAATTTTAGAGTTCCCCGTGAGTGGTTGGCTGCAAAAGCACCAACTTGGGCTGCGTGGGTCAGCTTGATACGGGCAGTGCAAGTCGAGATTGTTCCTGAGGAGCTTCGAGTTGCGGATTCACGATACACTCCTATTTCAGGCCCGGAGAACACCTTGTTTGAAGAAATTAACCATGTGCGTGGGCTTGGGCTGCTGCTCTACGGACTGTTGAGGCGCAACTTTGAATTGCCATGTGTGTGGAATGGACCAGGGCACAAAGATGTTCTCAGCATGTTGCCCCGATTGCTGCTGCAAGGAATGACTTGCTCGTCTTGGACACTGGGCATCTTGCAAGCGTGCTTGCAGTCGAGAGCAATGGAAAACTCGTTCTTCCTTAGGAAACCATCATTGGCGGTGCAGCTTGATAACGATTCGCTGCACGATCCCATCCCACTTCACACCCCCCAAGAAGTGTGCAAAGCCATCAATAAGTGCCAATCTATCTTGAAGGAAAATCAGCTTTCGACAATTGATCACAGGGCCAGACAGCTAACACCAATTAGCATTCGGCAATTGTCGCGTCCCGATTGGGTAAAGGATTTTGGCGAATCGCCAGAGGGAGGTGGCTTAGATGAGCATTAAATTCAAATTCGACGAGGAACTTGCTGTCGGCATCATCCAGACGACCGTTAATTGGAAACTTGCTTGGCCCAGAACTTCTGCCAAACCCCGCATGTCATCTGCCCAAGATGCGCACGCGTGGCAGGAGATTTGCAAGGCCATGCGGGCATTGAAGGACGGCGATGTTGCACCGAAAATCGTTGTTCTCCCCGAGTTGTCGTTACCACGAACCCGGCTCGCTGATTTTGAAAAGTTGGTTTGCGCCCTGAATGTCGTCGCATTCGTCGGTGTAGATTATCGCCTAAATCACGCCACGAAGCAGGCGCGGAATGAAGGGATGGTTTTCATACCTACCGGATTCTGGAAAGGCCGACCATCCCGAAACTGCACGAGCATAATCTTCGGCAAATCTCATGCAGCACCAGGAGAGAAGTTGGCTCTTAAGAAACTAAGTCCCTCTTGGTCACATGTTGGTGACGAGAAGGTTTACGTTTTCGACGCAGAGAAGTATGGCCGCATTGGTGTAAGCATTTGCTACGACTTCATGGACCTCGAACGCGCAGTGATGTATCGAGGCCGCGTTCACCACCTTTTCGTTTTGGCATATAACCAAGACTTGGGAATGTTTAGATCCCTCGCGGATTCACTTTCACGGACAGTCTTTTGCAATGTGATTGTTTGCAACACAGGCTTTTATGGTGGATCGGTAGCGGTGTCGCCTTACCACGCCGCCTACCGGCGAACGATTTACTCTCACGACGGTAACGGCCTTTTCACGACCCAGGTTGTTAAATTGCCAGTCAGAGGAGTTGAGCAAGCTCTACGCGGAAAGGGAGAAACGATTACCATCAAGAAGCGAGACGAGAAAGTTTTCAAGGATCGGCCGCCCGGAGTCGGTGAACCAACCAACCTCACACTCATAAGCCAGGAGCTCAATCCGCCGTCACCGTAGTCATGAGCGCATCGCAGTATATTTCCAAGTCCATGTTTTTGATGGGCTTGCAATGCGCCAAGTTGATCTGGTTTCGTTACAACGCTAAAAACCAGATACCCGCGACGGACGAAGCAGCCCAGGCCATATTTGACCAAGGCACCGAAGTCGGTGAACTGGCCCGACAACTATTCCCCGGCGGAACCATGGTCGCCCCCGGTATTTTTGCTCTCGATCAAGTCATCGCCCAGACGCAGCAGGCAATTCGGGAGCGTCGGCCATTGTATGAAGCGGCGTTTGCATTCAATGGCGGCTATGCCCGGACCGACATCCTAGTTCCCGTTTCCGGCGATGCCTGGGATTTGGTTGAGGTCAAATCCACCACCAGCTTGAAGGAAGAAGTCCATTTGCCCGACATCGCATTTCAGGCGTTTGTGCTGTCCGGTGCCGGCATCAAGTTGCGAAAATGTTTTCTGGCCCACATCAACAATGGATTTGTCCGGCATGGCGCGATTGATCCGCAAAAGTTTTTCACGCTCGAAGATGTCACCCGACCGGTCTCCGTCTTGAGCCGCGGGGTGGAAGAACAGCTTGGTGCGATGCAGCGGGTCATCGGCGCAAAAGCTCAACCTGAAATCCAGATCGGCCCGCACTGCGACAATCCTTACACTTGTCCGATGCACGATCACTGTTGGGCGTTCCTGCCTGAAGCCAGCGTCTTCACGCTTTACCGTGGCGGCAAAAAAAGTTTCAAGTTGCTCAAACAGGGGGTTCAACATCTGGAAAATATCCCCGTTGATTTTCCGCTCACCGACAATCAAGCCATCCAACGCGCCGCCCTGCTGGCAGGCAAACCGCACATTGACCGTCCCGCCCTTGCGGCATTCCTGGGTCAGATTGAATATCCGGCCAGCTTTCTCGACTTCGAGACCATCGGCACGGCGATTCCACTGTTCGATTACACATCACCGTTCCAGCAGATTCCATTTCAGTTTTCGCTGCATATCCTCCGCGCGGCAGATGGTGAGATTGAACATTGTTCGTTTCTCGCCGATGGCACGGCTGACCCGCGCCCCGAATTCATGCGGCAGTTGCGCGACATGTTGCCGGCGACCGGCTCGGTGGTGGCTTACAACGCGAGTTTTGAAATCGGACGTCTGAATGAATGTTGCGAACTGCTGCCAGAATTCAAACCGTGGCTCAAGAAAGTGACGCCGCGCATCGTTGACCTGCTCCTGCCGTTCCGTGGCTTCCGTTATTACCATCCGCAACAGCACGGCAGCGCGTCCATGAAAGCAGTGCTGCCGGCCATGACCGGTCAGGGCTATGAAGATCTGGCGATTCAAGAAGGCGGTGCAGCCAGCCGGGAATTTCTGCGTGTGACCTTCGGAAAAGTGGATGATAAGGAACGCCTGTGCGTTCGGCAACATTTGAACGAATACTGCGGCCTCGACACGATGGGGATGGTTCAAATCATCCGCGAATTAGCGAAACTTTGATCCGTATGTCTGGGTTTGACGGGCGGGCCTGATCAGAATTCTTCGTTGAATTTTTCGAGAGTGGACGCTGGAGTGGAGGTTGATTAGCGTGGGGTGTGCAATTTGAGGAATATCAACGGCATTTGGCGGCACTGAAATATGGCAAACGGTTGCCAACCGCGATTTATGTCTTCAGGCAGGCGGACACGGATTTCGGACGGGAATTGAACCCGATTACCGTGGTTCGTATTGTTTCGCAAAAAACGGGGATCAACCAAGTAAATTAAGGGCAATGTCGGGTTTTGCTGGTTGTATCAAGAATTTGTCATTACGTAGAAATGCGAACTTTGATTGTCTGGAATTGTCTGGAATGCCTCATTTGAAACATTCACCATACAGCAATATGACAACCCAAGGGGAAGTCGGAATCGGACGGCTAACGCCCTGTTTTCCAAAGAAATTTTCGCAGCAAATGGCTCATAGTCAAGCCTACTCTGCCACTACCCGACACTACTCGTTTACCACCCATTCCTACTCGGTTACTGAAGAATTCACTGAAGGTCGGATTCAACATTAAGCGAGGTTTTGGAGATGCTTAATCGGTCAACGAAAATATTTTGAACCGTCTCAGAGGTGGCATCGCCGATGTCGAAGCCGCGCTGCCCACGGCGGATGCATTCGCCACGCGTCTGGGTAGAGCCGCCGTGGTGCAGGCCATCGCGCGGTCGGCGACGGCAATGGACGCGATGATTCATTTTCCGAACGCGCAGAATCCGCTTTACGGCGGACGCGACCAGTTTCTGCCGACCGATTTTCCACAACCTGAAAATAATTATGAGCAACAAACAAGAAGCCCTTGGCATCCTCGAAACGCAAGGTTTGAAGGCCATCCTCGAAGTCACGGACGCTAGGCTGAAAGCCGCGAACGGCACGCTCATCGGCAAGGAAAAGATCGGCGGCCTACGTCACCGTCATCGTGCCCGGCGACGTGGCGGTAGTTACAGCGGCGATTGACGCCGGCAGCAAGGCCATCGGTTCACTCGGCAAGTTCATCGCCGCGCACGTTATCGCGCGGCCGCATGACGAGCTGGTGGCGCTTTTGCCGAAGTGAATTACATTAAATCGTAAAGCATATCAGCCCCTTTTCAGCGGCAGACTGGGTCGTCATTATTTCTCATTTTCTTTGGATGTTTCACGTCGTCCATTCCTTTACGGCTTTTGGAACTTGGCCGCGGCTTCGCCTCGGGAATGGACATGAAGTTTTTTGTAAATGCGGCTGATGAACATGTTCACCGTGCCCATGCTGATCGAAAGCTTGTCGGCGATGGTCTTGTAAGCGTGGCCTTCAACAATCAGGTTGAGAATTTCCTGTTCGCGGTCGCTCAATCCTTCCATCGGCTTATCCTTGGAAGGCGGCTTGGAGAAAAACCGCACCACCTCGTGGGCCACGGAGGAGGTCATTGGCGTGCCGCCTTGATGGGCAAAGGTGATCGCGCCCAGCAACTCGTTCGGGATGCTGCGCTTGAGCAAATAACCATTGGCTCCGGCCTTGAGGGCGGCAAAAATGAGTTCGCTTTCCTCATAGACGGTCAGCATCAAAATGCATATATCCGGGGCGGCGCTTATGAGGCGATTCACACATTCAATGCCGCTCATGCCGGGCAAATTGATGTCCATGATCACAACGTCCGGCGCTTCCGCCGGAATTTTGCCAAGCGCTTCCTCGCCAGTTCTGTGACTGCCGACACAGGCGAACCCGCTGGCGGCGGATAATTTCCGAACTAAATCTTCGCGGAGCCAGTCATCGTCTTCCACAATGCTGACGGCGATGGAATGGCCTGCATCCGGTGCCGGAATTCTGGGTTTTGCTTTGCTTTTCAACATGGTCTGAAAATCATTGATTTGCTTTGACCTTCGGGTCGGCTAGTGGAGCGGTAATGGAAATTCTTGTGCCGCCACCGGGTGCGGATTGAATGGTCATTTGCCCGCCGAGTTCCATCACCCGCGTCTGTAGATTGTTAAGTCCATTTCTCCGCGCCACGGAATCCGGATTAAATCCGCAGCCGTCGTCCTGAATAGTCAATTGCAACTGGTTGGCTGAGGCCCGCATTTGCAACAGCGCATTCTGGGCTCCGGAATGTTTCAAAACATTGTTGAGTGCTTCTTTCACCAGCAAAAAAATGGTGAAGCGGAATTCCGCCGTCACGGAAAGTTCTGGGAGATCGGTCGGAATGTCCAGCCGGCAATGGATGCTGGTGTTGCGGAAAAAATCCTGGGCATAGTGAATCAGGTAGCCGGCCAGCCGGACCAGGGAGTCATTCGCGGGATTGACCGTCCAAACCGTTTCGTCCAGCGCTTCGACAATCTGCCGTGACGTGG
The DNA here is from genome assembly GCA_903889895.1 of uncultured Verrucomicrobia subdivision 3 bacterium. GTDB lineage: Bacteria > Verrucomicrobiota > Verrucomicrobiia > Limisphaerales > UBA11358 > UBA11358. Next base: position 11,524 of record CAISYZ010000062.1, read on the forward strand.
AGGAAATAATGTCGAGGTGCGCCTGAAGATCGGCTTCGGAGTCAGGCTGACAGTGGGCCAGCAAACTGAGTTTGGTGGCGCGGGCTCCAAGGTCATCATGAATATTGCGGGCAATCCGGGCGCGCTGTTCCTCCAGCGCGCGCTGGGTCTGCAAACCGCGGACTTTTTCCTCGGCGGCCTGGCGTTCATTCATTTCCAGTTGCAAGGCGCGGGTGCGTTTTGCCACCGTCCGTCGCAAGAGGTAAATCCACAACCCCGCCAGCGACACGGCTGAAATCAAAGCTTCGATTGCCCACATGGCGCGCTGCTGGTTCCAAAACGGAGGCAGTTCAAGGCAGGTGATGTCGGCCGGAGAATTAAAGAGCAGCCTGGTGGGTTCGGTAATTCCAGCTTTGCCGTTCTGCGATTGCGCGACCACCCCGCGCAGGGATATGAGGCTGCCCGGCGGCGGGATTGTCGCCTGCAGATAATTACTGGGTGCGACTGCCTGGATGTTCCGCAAACCGGACTGGAGTTCCAGCACGGTCTGATGCAAATCCGACCGGATTTCACTCAGCCTTCCTTCAATCCGCACCCAATGCGCGTCATATTCCGGTTGAGAGGACTGCTCAACATTGATGAGAGCAGGTTCCGGCAAGTTGGCGTGCCCGATTTTCCGAATGGATGCTTCGATCAACAAGGGGGAAGCCAGGCCGGCCTCGGGCAGACCAACGGCTTCGACCCTGTCACCAACCATTAGTTCGGGCAGGCTCTTGGGGAGAATGCGCATTACATCCGTGCCATCCGTGAAATAAACCAATGGCTCCGCGAGATGGAGAACCTGACCGCGCACTTTGGTCATTTGGTAAAAGTTCGGGTTCGGATCAAACTTGGAAAACTCGGAGATTTTCCGTAGCGGCGCGTCAAAAGGATCAACGGGCGTGCTTTGATCAACGGTCAGACAGGATAACGAAGGCACCCACAGACTGGCATCTTTGGCCAATTCACCGGTGGCTGTTCTTGCCGGGACAACGCAGCCGCGAATACGCACAAACGCGTTGGACAATGTTTCAACAAAACTCCAGTCCGAGTTGAAAATGAAATAGATCCCGACATTGCCGCCTTTGACGACCAATTGCGCTTCCCGTGATTTGCCATCGAAATGGCTGATCATGCCCTGCAACTCCACCCACTGGCAATCCAGACTGCCGCTGCGCATTTGTGCATAGTCGGGATGCAGCGGCTTGGGAAATCGCCCGGGGCCGAGATTGATGACTTCATGGGCGACGAACACCGGCGCAAAGTTTCCCGGGGAGGTTACGCCGGTCAGTTCGTAACAATTGCCAGCGGACACTTGCTGGCCTTTGCGCAAATCAAATCGCACATAGACCGCCGAGGTGAGGTCTTGAATAATTCCCTCGGGGATGGTTTGACGCGCGGTAATCGTCCCGCGCAGGCGGACCGGATATGACCGTGCCGCCTCTTCCGGTTTCAACTGCCGGATTTGGTCGGCCGAAGTCAGCACGGGCAGTGACGCGCCGGAGTCCTCCCCGAAGCCGGCGGGAATGCTGCCAAACGCGCCGCGCACGAAGACGTTGGGACTAAAACCAGCCACGAACGGCACCGTGTTGACGGTCGCCGCCGCGCCCGAGCCGGCACAGGCGTAAAGCAGGCTCCCGTTGGTCGAAACATCTGTATCTGCGGAGACACCGACGGGACTGCTCCAGTGGTTTGTGAAGGTAGACACACCCAAGTCCCGGACTTGAAGGGCATTGAGCTGCGCCGAGTTGTTGCCCGCCGGCAAAATTCCGGTCAAGGTGAAAACCTGGGTCGTTGAAGTCGCGGTGAACGTGCCGATGGTGTATTGGCCAACGCCTCCATTTGTGCCGGTGTTGTTGTAGTGGAGCGTAACCGCATTTCCTCCACTGTTGGTGACCATCTCGGTTCGGTCATGGCCATAGAAACGGCTGTCGTTCGCCCAGAACTGCACTTGATAAGTGTGACCGGCAGACAAGTTGTTCAAGATAACAGTCAAGGTTGTGTTGTTATTGGCGTAAGCGCCGCCTTGAAGCACGGTCTGGTAGTTAGTGCTTAAGGTGCTCCAAGGCGTGGCGGGCTGGACGTTCGAGTTTCGGTTGGCTGGCAAGATTTTCAAGCAGGAGGGGTCTTCGCCGAGCGGAACCAGCAAAGTCCCCGGCATCCGCCGGTCATGTTCGTCAAGGACGGTCTGGCAAAAACCCGCAGCACGAATCAGGCAATTATTCACCAGACCGGTCGGCAGGTTGGCATGGTTGAGCAGAATTCTCATTTCTACGCCATCGGAATCAACCACCAAATTCCAACCTTTGCCGGTGCGACCAATGAAATTTATCCTGCCCTCGAATAGCCCCCAAAAATAATCTTCGCCTGCCAAAAGGGCTCGGCCAACTCTGATTGCTTTTGGCGAACCGGTCGCCACCGGCTCATTCCGGGAGAGAATCGTCACCGAGGTCGGAATTTCCTGCACGAACAACCGGCTGCCGTCGTCGGAGGTCAAATGGAAAACGTATTCGCCCGATTTGTCAATTTTAAGCAGCCCGTTAAAACGCAGCGCATAATTATCCTCCCGCTGGCGCAGATCGAGGCTGATGTCTTCGACAATGCCTGATTTGATTGGTTCCATCTGTCCAAAATCCGGCAACCCATCCCAAACGCCTTCGTAATAATCAAACTTCAGCCCCGGCTCGGAGTGCGCCTCCGGTTCCTCTGGATTGGCGACATGAAAAAGGGCCGTTCGTGGCAGCGGCATCCGGCTGGTGTCGGGACCTTCGTATTCGACTTTCAGAGATTGTTGTCTGACGGCTTGAAAGTAACTCAAAGAAAACGGGTGCATTCCCTTCGTCAAATACAACCGGCCGCTGACTTCCTTGGCGGCGTGCGCGCCGTCATTGTCAATCAACTCCGCTGGCAGCAACGAAGTTTCACCGCCCCCAAAACGACCCAGTCCCGCGAGGCGAATTCGCTGGTGCGCTTTCAGAAATGGAAAACGCTCCAAGTCCAGCTTGATGCCGGCGTTGCCGGTGTCATCGTGCAAAACCACCAGCGAGAGTTCTGGGAAAATACCTGTCACCACTCCCGTGAGATCAACCATCAAACTGGTCTCGATCAACTTCCCGGACCATTGCCGCACCTGGGCCATATTGCTGACCGTTTCAAACGGTTGAGGAATTGGATCCGCCGCCACCGTCACGGCCGGTGCGGCTCCGAATCCAATGATGACCAAAAACATCAGCCTCAGGCTGACGCCCCCCCCGGGGATGCGACGGTGCCATCCCCGCGCGACGGCGGCGGCGTTGCTGGCAAATGTCTGGGTCATTTAACTGAATTTACCGTTTCGGCGACCGACTGCAAAGCGGGATTTGCGAACCTGGGAGCCGACGGCATACATAGGTTCCTATGTATGGCCAGTGCTCGCAAACCTGATAATATCAATAAAAATTCACCGCTGATGATGTCGAATCATTTTTGCTGTGAATGATTATCACATAAAACCCATGTCTTGGAACAGGTATAACAGTCTGCCACAAAAAACATGCAAACTATGATCACCCAAACCTTCAAAGGCGGATTCGTTTTCACGCGGGCTGTCTTGTTGCTTGCCATAACACTCATCTGCGCCACCGGCGCGCAGGCGGCCAACCTCCTGAAAACCGCCACGGCGACAATGAACGCCGCGACCGATTGGACGCTCAGTGGGACGGGCACCGCGCCGTCGTCAAGCTACGTCGGTGAAATTAACAACACCCCGACCTCGGGCAACTTGTCAGGTATGCAATTGGGCGGCAGCATCAACTTGCTCGGCCTTCTGCTGGACAACAACATGGCCGGGGCGTTGACCATTGGCAACACGGGTGGCTACACCTTGACGCTTGGCGCTTCCGGCATTGACATGTCGGCGGCCAACAACAACGCGACGCTGAATTGCACTTTGAGCCTGGGCGCGGCGCAGACTTGGAACGTGATTTCCGGCAAAACGCTGAAGTTTGCCGGCACGGCTCCGCAAATTTCCGGCTCCTCATTGCTGACTGTTGCCGGCACCGGCGGCACGACCATCGGGTATAACGACTTGAGCCTTTCGGCGGGCTTGACCAAGACCGGCGCGGGGACTTTGACGATTACCGGCGGCGCGGCTAACGCGGCTACGATTGGTTCCGGGAGCACTTTGACGGTCAACGGCGGCATTGTCAATTTGAGTAATCCTAGCGGTGCGAATGGCAACGTGCTCAACAGCACAGCCAATGCTTCCTTCGGCGGCGGGGCGCTCCTTTACTCGTTCGCGCAAGGTTCGGTCAATCAAACTCTGGCCAATTTAACGATTAATCCGGGTGAATCTGCCCTGTTTGCGAATCGCATTGGAAGTATCAGTAGCGCCTATCTAAGTTTATCCGGAACTGTTACGCGAAATGCAGGTGGTCTCATTTGTATTCGCGAATACGATAGCTCGCGTGAACAAACATTTTTTTTAGGTGTTACTCCAAACACCCTACTGACGTCCGGAGGGGCTGCGTATCTTATTCTGGGCAATAACCCCGGAGGCGCTCAGTTGGGTAACTTTTCCGATTGGGGACTTGTTGCCTCGGACTACTCGCTAAAAGCCGTCACTTACACTTCCACAACGGCAAACAGCTTGGGCACCTCGGCGCAAAACGCGAATGTCGCAGCCACCGTGACCACCACCACCTTGGGCGGGGCGGCCACGGATGCCAGCTTCCGGGATAATGCAAATCAAGCGACCACAATTAATCTTGCTGGTTACACTTGGCAGACGGGTGGGATTTTGATCGGACCAGCCAAGGCGACTGCGGGTTCGGTTATTGAGGATACCGTTGGCACTGGCAGCCTGACCGGTCCCACCAGTTCCGATTTGCCCATCATTGTGGCGGCGAATGCGACCACGCCGGAGCCATTTACCATCAGCGCCAAAATCGCCGACAATACTAGGGCGTGTTAACACTAATTGACAATCGAAAGGTTTGAGGCATTCTTGTCAGGCATGGAGCTAACCGAGAGCCAGTTTCAACGGATTGCCGATTGCCTGCCACGCCAGCGCGGCAACGTTGGCATGACTAATTTGCAATTGCTCAATGCGTTGCTGTATGTCGTTGAGCAGGGCTGCAAATGGCGCGGTTTACCGAAGCATTTTGGTAATTGGCACACCATCTACACGCGGATGAATCGCTGGAGCAAAGCTGGCGTCTTGGATCGGGTCTTTGCCCGGCTCCAAGAAGAACAAATCTTGGCCATTCACATCGAACATGTGTGCTTGGACAGCACGACCATCAAAGTGCACCCCGACGGCACCGGGGCGCTAAAAAAAACGGCCCACAGGCCATTGGCCGTTCCCGGGGTGGATGCACCACCAAAATTCATCTGGTTGCCGCGAATGATCGGTGTGCGTTGATGCTGAAACTGTCGCCGGGCCAGGCGGGGGACGCACCGCAAGGACGTGAATTGCTGGAAGCCGGCGGCCCGGCACCACCTGATTGTCTGTTGCTCATGGACGGCGCCTACGAGGGCGATGAAACCCTAAGACTGGCACGTCAATTGGGCTACACGCCGATCGTGCCGCCCAATCCAAACCGCTTGAACCCTTGGGAATTGGACCGCGTCGCCTATCGTCGCCGAAACGAAATTGAACGACTCTTTCGACGACTCAAGGGCTATCGCCGAGTGTTCAGCCGCTTTGACAAGCTTGACGTCCTTTTTCTGGGTTTTATCGTCTTGGCGCTCATCGTCGACGCTTTACGCGTTAGTGTTAACACGCCCTAGCACGGCCATTACCAAAGGCGGACCCGGCACCTTGATTCTCAGCGGCAACAACACGTTCACGGGTGGCGTCTATCTCAACGATGGAATCATCCAACTCGGCAACGCGGGCGCTTTGAATTCCAGCACGGCCAACGCCATCAATTTTGGCGGCAGCGGCATGATTTCTGGCGTTGGTGTCACCACCCCAGATGCCTTGGCCTCCGCGCCTACGCTGGCGCTCGTGGGTTACAGCGTATCGGTGGCCTCGCTTTCCACGGCGAACAATCAATCCGGCGTTTCACCCATCATTGAAAATGCCAACGGATCGTCGGTTGCAAATGCCACCTTGACTTTCAGCGGCAGCGGCACGACCACCTTCACTGGCACGGTTCAGAACGGCACTGGCGGCGGCACCTTGAGCTTGGTTGAAAATGGCTCGGGTTCGCAAACGCTGGGCGGCACCTTGAGCTATGGCGGTTCCACCACGGTCACAGCCGGAACATTGGCATTGACCGCCACGCCGTCGGCCACGCCGAGTTACACGGTCAATGGCACACTCGATGTAACTGGACTCTCCAGCGGAACGCTCGCTTTGATCGGTTCCCAATCGTTGACTGGCTCGGGCACGGTCAACGGCACGATTTCCACCGCTGGCAGCACCATACTTGCGCCCGGAAATGGCACCACGACAACTGGCGGGTCGGGAACCCTCACCCTGGGTAATCTCACGCTGGCGGGCAGCACCGTGATCAACTTCGGCCTGAACGCATCCAGTGCAAACGCGAACCAAATCCGCGTTGGTTCCGGAACGTTGACGCTTCCGGCTGCGGGAACGGTGACCCTCAATCTTTATTCGCCCGGCACTTCCACTGCTTTTGCTGCTGCCGGCACTTACAATCTTTTTAGATACACCACGCTCGTCAATGGCAGCAGCCTTGACACCAAGTTTAGCATTGGCACAAGCTACACCGGCTATTTAGCCTCTTACGACACGGTCGTCGTTGGGGATGGCACATATTATTTGCGATTGACGTTGACGCAAGCTGGCGTGACCGGCACCTGGACTGACGGAGACGGCACCGGGAATTGGTCAGATGCTTTGAACTGGGACATTCATTCGGTTCCAAGTCACGCTAAAGACATCGCCAATCTGGGAATCGGAGCCAGCCCTGTGACCTTGGACGCCAACGAAACCGTGGGCACGATTAACCTGAGCAACAGTGGTTCCTACACGATTTCTGGCAGCCACACCTTGACGCTGGACAACGGTGGTTATCAGGCGGCGGTGAACGTGACCGCGGGCACGGCAAACGTGATTAGCACTCCAATTTCATTAAGCGATTCGAGCGACATCACAAGCATTAGCGTCAGCAGCGGCAAATCGTTGAGCGTCTCGGGGAATGTCGGCGGTGCCAGCGAGACACTGACTGTCAACGGCGCGGGCACGCTGGCGTTGTCCGGGAACAACAACTACGGCCCATCGGCTGGCACGGTCGGCACCACGTTGAGCGGCGGCGGCACGCTGCAATTAGGCAACAATAGCGCGCTCGGATCGGGTGACTTGAGTGTTTCCGCCAGCAGCACGATTCAAGCAGGCGTTGCCAGTTTGAATCTGGCGAACAACATTTCGGTGCCATCGCTCACGACCGCCACGATTGACAACAACGGCTACGACGTGACGCTTGGCGGCACTATCAGCGGCGGCGGTTCGCTGTCCAAGCCGAATGCCGGCGTATTGACTTTGTCCGGCGCGAACACTTACGGAGGAAACACCATCGTCGGCAACGGAACTTTGAGCATTGGCAGCGATTCCAACTTGGGCACCCCGCCCGGTTCGGCCACCGTCAACAATTTGGTGCTGGCCAGCGGCACTGCTGATTTGGTTTTGACCGGCAACGCCACACTCAACGCGACCCGCGGCATCGGCCTCGGCGCAACGTCTGGTTCATCGGGAATTACCGCGCTGATTGATGTGGCCAGCGGCCAGTCCGCTGCCATCAACGGCGTCATTCAATCGGCGGGCAACACAGGCGTGAACAGTCTGACCGTCAACAGCGGCACCGGCAACAACGGCACCTTGACGCTGGGCGGTGCGAACCTGTTCACGGGTGCGACCATCATTGATAATGGCATCCTGAATTTGGGTAATTCCCTGGCCCTGCAAACCAGCACGTTGGATTACAACAATCATGGCGGCAGCTTGAGCTTCGGCACGCTCACGGCGGCGACACTCGGCGGCCTGAGCGGAGCTCAGGATTTGGTCTTGGACAACACCACGCCCGCCGCGGTGACTTTGACCGTCGGCAACAATAACGCCAGCACCACTTACTCCGGCGCCCTGTCTGGCAACGGTTCGCTAACCAAGACCGGCACCGGCACACTGATCCTGACCGGAAACCACACCTACACCAACACGACGCTTGTCTCCTCGGGTGTTTTGCAACTGAACCCCGGCGGTGCAATCAACTGCGGTGTGGCCAGCGTAGCAGACGGAACCGGTCAGTTGGTGGTAAATGGCGGTGCGCTCACGGCGACCAACGGCACTATCGGCAACTCAGCCGGTCTGCTGGTATCCGCAGGTTCGGCAACTTATACCGGCACATTATCCACAGATAACAATACCAGCGGCAGCACCTTGATTGCCATCACCGGCGGCACCTTTTCGGCGGCCGGCGTTGCGATGGGCAAAATGTTGGCTTTAAGCACGCAACCGACCTCCGGGTCAACCACCTCTGGTTTTTATGTGAATGGCGGAACGGCCAATATCTCCGGCGACTTGACGGTTAACTTCGGTAATAATTCCTCCACCAGCGCGCGCATGGACAGCGGCAACCTGAATGTCAACACGATCACGGTTGGTTTGAACAATAGCAGCCGCTGGTCGGTCATGGATATGAATGGTGGATCGCTGGTGGTGAAAGACACCGCCGCTGGCATTAAATTGGGCAATGGACAAAGCGGCAATGCCGTGTTCCTGATGCGCGGCGGGACTGCGACCGTGGGCAAAATCACGCTGGGTTACACCGGTATCGGCAACATGGCTTCCGTGTTCGACATGACTGGCGGCTCGCTTGATCTGGGCATCGGCGGCATCTCCGTGGCATCCACCGCTTCCGGGTTTGTTTACACCAACTACCTTTCCGGCGGCATTCTGGGGGCAGCTGCGGATTGGTCGTCGTCAGCGGATATGATCTTGGGTAGCACAACCATTCAGGCAGCGGATTCATCCGCCACTGCGCATAACATCGCGTTGAGTGGCGTGTTGAGCGGTGCCGGGGCGCTGACCAAAACCGGCAACGGGACGCTGACGCTCTCCGCCGGGAACACCTATACGGGCAACACGACGGTCAACGGCGGCACATTGCTGGTCAACAACACGACCGGTTCAGGCACGGGCAGCGGTTCCGTTGCGGTCAGCGGTGGCACGCTCGGCGGCAATGGCACCATCAGCGGAGCGGTTACAGTCGGTTCCGCTTCCAGTGGCACGCTTTCGCCGGGCAGTTCCGCCGCTGCGGGCACGATTGGCACGTTGAGCTTCGGCAGCACGCTGTCGCTGGGCAGTTCGAGCACGGTCAACATGGATATCAACAAGACCTCCGGCGTGGATACTGCGGATAAGGCTGCGGTCACCGGTGCGGTGACCTACAATGGCATGCTCAATGTGACGGCCACAGGCGATACGCTGGCATCCGGCGACAGCTTCACTTTGTTCACCGGCAGCGGCTTTAGCGGCTGGTTCAGCACGGTCAGCCTGCCGGCGCTGCCCACCGGCTTGACGTGGGACACCAACGATCTGGCCACCAGCGGCGTGCTGGATGTTTACACCTTCACCACCACGCCCTTGACGGTGGCCACCTTGATCAACACAACGGCGACCATTCCGGCCGCCAAGCTGGCGAATCACTCCAGCAGTGCCAAGGCTGCCTCGCTCTATCCCACCGGCTGGACGGCCACGGCCTCGGGAAACACCCTGGGATCCGTTTCGTTTAATGGCAACAGCGATTTGATTTACACGGCCAATGGAACCGCCGGCACGGATAATTTCACGGTGACCCTCCACGACGGCCACGGTGCCCAGACGGTGGCCGTGACCGTGACGGTGAGCACGGCGAATGTGGGGCCGCAATTGTCTTTAAATAATGGTTATCTGAGCAATGGCGGTTTTGCGAGCTTTACCGCTGTAAACGGCGGTTGAAAAGTGCGGCGGGCGGCGCTCGAAAAGTGCTGCACCTTCCGGGCAAAGAAGACTGTTTTTTCAGGGTTTCGTCAAGCTGTTGATTCCGCTTCGAGGTAGAAGCAGCAGGAGGGGGAGCTTCG
>CAISYZ010000063.1 GCA_903889895.1 uncultured Verrucomicrobia subdivision 3 bacterium
CATCCACCAACACTCTTCTGCGAATCTCGGCCCAGTCATTCATATTGCGATACATGCTTCATTGTTAATGAAGATGCCGCACTTTTGAACCGCCGCGTCACACACATGACCCCGCCGCACTTTTCAGCCGCCGTTTACACATTCTGGAAATAGACGCTGAAATTGAGCGTGCATTTCAGATCCAGCATGAAAGCTAGGCCAAATGGGATTTCCATCGGGCGTAAAATCTATTTGGATTTTTTCCAACAAACCCAAAAACAAGTCGATTGAGATTGGCTTTCCGCCAGCGTTGACCACATTGCCAGTTTCTTTGGTCGCTGCATCCAACACCTGAAATAGGGTGCGCATCATTTCTTTACCCATTCCAGTCCCAGGTTCTCTGGCGGTTTCGATAAATTGTTCGAGCGTCATACCACGCGCGTCTTCTGTTTTGCGTTGAATGGTGACGCTCTTGCGCTGGTAATCAATCTTCCGAATTTCCCCCTGTTCATTTTGGAAGCTACTTTCCTTTCCTTCACGCTGCGCGCGAAAAGGGATTTGGGTAAGCACTGGGGAGACAGAGAACATCGCGTCGAACATCTGAGCGTTGCGAAGCTCGATCATTTCATGGTGCGATTTAGGAAAATACGGCAACACGCGAATGCAAATAACAGAATTATTCAGGGTTCACAAGGACGGTGAGTTCAAACTGATTTAGTTTCTATCATTTAGATTTTCTGCTGTCATCCACCGCCGCAGTTTCGCCTCAATTTTCGCACGCGGCATAGCAAACCGTTCGCGCGACAACGCAATGAGTTTGTCCCGCCGGCCCACGCGGTTTTCCAGCGGTGGCAGCATCTTTGCCCGGAACGGTTCGCGGTTGGTGCCGCTGACCAGCAATTTCACCACGGCCTCATACTGATTCAAGTCGGCCAGCGCCGTCGCCGGAATGGTTTTACCAAATTCCTTGGTCATCACTTCCGCATCGGTGTAGCCGATGCGGAAAGCCACCAACGTCCCGACATTTCCGAAGACGGCCTGCCGGACAGGTTCTGAAAGCTGGTCAATGTATTGGTGCGACAACGTGAGGCAGAGCCGGTATTTTCGCGCCTCCGCCAAGATGGAGGCAAATGCATCCGTCGAGAAATTCTGGAACTCGTCAATGAACAGGTAAAAATCCTGACGTTCAGATTCCGGCCGGTTGGAACGAGCCATCGCACCCAATTGAAACTGCGTCACCAGCAATGAGCCGAGCAAGTTCGCCTTGTCGTGTCCAAGCTGTCCCTTGGACAAATTGGCAATAAACAACCGTCCATTATCCATCACAAACGGGAGATCCACCTTTTTTTTCACCTGACCCAGGATGTTGCGCACGACTGGATTTAATAGGAACTGACCAATTTTATTTTGAATCGGCGCGATGGCCTCGCGTTTGAAACGCTCGTCGTAGTTTGCATATTCTTCCGCCCAAAAAGCCCGGATGAACGGGTCTTTGACCTGTCGGATAACTTTATCGCGGTAATGGTCATCGGTGAGCAGCCGGTTCACCCCGAGCAAGGTTTGGTTCTTAGATTCCAACAATGCGGAGGCAGCGTTGTAGAGGATGTATTCGAGACGTGGTCCCCAAGAGTCCCGCCAGATGCCCTTAAAAGCCGCCACAATGCCCGAGGCGACGAGATGGCGCTCGTCTGGCTTCACATGGCCGATGACATTCAAGCCGATGGGAAATTCCAAGTCTCCCGGATTGAAATACACCAAATGATCCGCCCGTTGAGGCGGAATGTGGTTCAACAGTTCTTCTGCCAGATCGCCGTGCGGATCAATGACCCCGACGCCGTGCCCGAGCACGATGTGCTGCAAAATCAGGTTCCGCAGCAAAGTGGTTTTTCCAGAGCCGGTTTTACCGATGATGTAGAGGTGTTGCCGCTCATCCACGGCGGCAATGCCAAAGGGCTGGGGATCGCCCCAGCCTGGTTCCTCGCCGATAATGATGTGGGGTGATTCGATATTCATGGTGCCAAAATCAGCCGCCACTCCATGAACGTCCCGGTTGTGGTGGACGTAGTGACGCCGGCAGCGGTGCTTGGGGCACGCCGACGAGATAATGGCGGCTGGTTTTGGAATCCGAACGGGTAGCCAGCTTACCATGCGGGTCATGAATCGGACGCGCCGGTTGGCGCGGCTGAATTATTTTAACGCCCAGTCGGGCGACGCATTCTCCCTGCTCGTTGCAAAAGCTAGTGTCTTGACCGGTCTGGTCGTGGCGCTAGTTGTCCTTGCTCCACGCTTCGGCGTGAACTGGTCGCCTCAGCGAAATCGTGGTTGGGTGATAACCCTGATCTTAAAACCCGTCCCCCAACGTGTCGGCGATACTGGCCGACTTATCGCTATTTGGTAAAGGACAACGGCTAGGTGTCATTTACCCGGATAGCCCGCAGTGAGAAAGCGATAAGTCGGGCGGTAGCCGACGACACGTTGGGGAAGTAGTGG
>CAISYZ010000064.1 GCA_903889895.1 uncultured Verrucomicrobia subdivision 3 bacterium
CATCCACCAACACTTTTTTGCGAATTTCGGCCCAGTCTTCCATAATGCGATACATGCTTCATTGTTAATGAAGATGCCGCACTTTTGAACCGCCGCGTCACACACATGACCCCGCCGCACTTTTCAGCCGCCGTTTACAAGAGAGTCAGAAACGAGCTAACGTGTTGGAATCGAACATAAAGACGGTTGGTGATTGGATCAAATTCAAACGAAAAAAGAAAAATCTCACACCCGGGCATATAGCGGCGAAAATGGGTATTGCAACATCATTGGTTTGCTCATGTGAAAGCAGCGCTAGGCAGCCCGATAGCCAGCAGTTGAAAGTTTTGTTAACCGAATCTTCGGTCTGCCAAAGAATATAATCCAATTCTGATCAATGGCTATTTTCTTCAACATACCATATAGCATCAGCATTGGGAATATGGAAGTTGATCTCTGCATACAAAAAACAATGGATTATACCAATCCTTTATTAGGGTAAAAACAGTCCCGTCCCGGTGGTGCATGGGCATTGAGCGAACGCGATGGAATTCCAAAGGAATCGGCGTCTCGGCGGCAAAATGAGTTTAAGGATTTGGTGGTTTTATCGGTGATATGAACATTGGCTGTCCCATAGGATCAAGTCAGACCCGGCAAATAAGCCTTTTGTGGCGTGCCGAGGAAGCGGCCACCGCCACCGGCTGTCCCATAGCATTCGAGCAGGCTGCTCCAGGCCAGTTTTTGCCACAAGGCCGAACGCACCAGGGCAAAGAGCCGGGTGTGGCAAGGCCCAAACCCGCAAGCCAGCCTTTTCTTACCCCTCAACCATCAAACCCGTGGGACTCCTGTGGGGTAAAAACCCTTTTTTAAAAAATTCAATCCCTTGGGATTGTCAAAACACAGCCCAAACTCTTTGCTATTAAAATCGGGGCTTATTCGACTTGCTTCCCAAATGATTACTGGCGCATTTTGGTCTGATAAATCGAACGACTTTCAGATTGAAACCGACGATCTGACGCAGAAATCTGATGATGAAGGTTTGCGGTTTGTTTGGTGAAAATTGCCTGCCTCTCGTTTTCAGAAGAATCTTGTGTGGACGAAAACGGTTTCAGCAAAAGCACAACAACCACACGTTGCAATGAGACGAGCAGAGGCGGTTTTCATAAGTTGATTTTAATGGCCTCAATTGTAATTTATACCCGAAACATTGGCTTTACCTGCAATACAGGAAAATTACCCCAGATTTTTTTCAATCAGCCCGCAGCGCTGGTCCACGCAGAGTTTGGAACGCATCGCGTCCGGCGGCGTGTTGAGGCAATAATCCAGCAGCTTGTCCACGGTCGTCGTGGCGACGTGTGTGCGCGTGTCCGAAGAGCCGTAATAAATGAACACGTCACCGTTTTTGCGGGCCACCCAGCCGTTGGCGAACACCACGTTCGACACGTCGCCCACGCGCTCGTCGTTTTCCGGTCCCATGAAATGGCCGCCGGGCGCGGCGATCTGCTTGGACGGATCCTTCAGGTCGCACAGGAAAAGATAAAGTACATAGCGCATGCCCGCCGCCGTGTTGCGCACGCCGTGCGCCAGATGCAGCCAGCCCTTCGCCGTCTTGATCGGAGCCGGGCCGAGGCCGTTCTTGCCTTCCTTGATCGTGTGGTAAAAGCGCGGGTCAACGATGCTCTCTTTGGTGACGACGGCTTTCGTGATGTCGTCCACCAGTCCCCAGCCGATGCCGTCGCCGCTGCCCGTCGCCGCGAAGTCGCTCATCGGCCGCGTGTAAAAGGCATATTTGCCATTCACAAATTCCGGGTGCAGCACGCAGTTGCGCTGGTGCAGCGCGGGCGTCTTCAAATCCGCCAGCCGCTCCCATTTCACCAAATCCTTCGTGCGCGCGATGCCGCAGCGGGCGATGGCCGCCGACAAATCGCTCGGCTTCGAGTCGTCATGCCGCTCGGCGCAGAACAGCCCGTAAATCCAGCCGTCCTCGTGTTTCACCAGCCGCATGTCGTAAAGGTTCGTTTCCTTGTCCTCCAGTTCCGGCATCCGCACCGGGTAATCCCAGAACTGGAAATTATCCACGCCGTTCTGGCTCTCGGCGACGGCGAAAAACGACTTGCGGTCCCAGCCCTCGACGCGCGCCATCAAGATGTTCTTCCCGTTGAACTCCATTGCTCCGACGTTGAAGACGCAGTTGACGCCGAGCCGCGTCATCAGGTGCGGGTTGGTGGCGTGGTTGAAATCGTAGCGCCACGTCAGCGGCGTGTGTTCGTTGGTCAGCACCGGATGTTCATGGCGGTCGAAGATGCCGTTGCCGTTTTTCTGCGGCCGGTTCTTGCGCCGGAGGAGCTGCGCGTGCTGCGATTGCAGGGATTTCAATTTTTTTTCAAAAGTTGATTTTTTCATAATTGGTATTTTAAAGATTCTATATTTGATTAAATCGACGCAGAGTTTCGAGGCAGGCGCGAGTGCCGTGATAAGGACCTTTCCATTCGCTCACTTTGGGCAATTTCGGATTTGCTTGGCCATCAGGATTAATGCGCCAAAACCATTCACCATGCACGCGATCCACAATGTTTTGTTCAATGTATTGCCAGACGCGCTGGGCGACTTGAAGATATTTCGGGTTTCCGCTGAGTTGATAAGCGTTTAGAAAGCCGACCATGGCCTCCGCTTGGGGCCAGCATTCCCGGCCCTGGTCGATAACTTTTCCGGATTTGCCTTCGTAATACAAACCGCCGTCCGCCCCAAGTCCCTCCTCATAGGCAATGGCTGCCATGCGCAATGCGAACTTGCGTATTCGGGACAACAAACCGGGATTACTTAGCAACTCCGCCGCCTCACATAGCAACCAACTAGCCTCGATGTCATGACCGAATGTGTAAGTGTCCGAACGGATTTGCCACCGATCGTCGAAAAAATGATGCAGGTGGCCGGTTCTCAAGTCGATAATGCGGTGAATAAACAACCCAATGATTTCGTGGAGACGTTGTGCAACCACCGGTGATTTTGTAACGCGATAAAGGTTGGTGTAAGCCTCCAGAACGTGAAGATGGTTATTCATGGACTTTTTCTCGTTCAGGTCTTTCTCGCTTAGCCGCGCTTCCGGTCCGGCTTGAGTCCAGTCCCGCCGGCAAACTTCGAAGTAACCGCCACAAGCTCCATCATGTGCATGCCGCTCGATCAACTTAAATAATTCCTGTGCTCGTGCGAGTGCGGAAACAGAGTTGAATGAGCGATGAAACTCCACCAACGCATAGATGCAAAATGCCTGACCATATATTTTTTTGGAGTCGTCGATCACGTCACCGCAATCGTTTAGCCGCCAGAACGCGCCGCCATGTTGCGCATCCCAAAAGCGGGTCATTACGTAGTCGAACGCGCGTTCGGCCATCTGCCGATACAATGGATCGGGCTGCGCTTGATAAACTGCCGAAAACGCCCAGAGAATGCGACTGTGAACAATCAAACCTTTGGGCTGCGAGCGGTCGGGTTTCAAATCATTGGAAAGCCACGCCATCCAGCCACCGTGCTCGTGGTCGAGCGCCGGGCCGCACCAGAACGGCAGGTAATGACTGAATAAATGCTCTCTGACCTGAGAAGAAAATGTCTCCAATTGGGCTTTGCTGATCATATCGTCGTGGCGAATCCCATTATGATTTTAACCGATTTGACATGTCATTTTTCCTGCATTTTCCAAAATCAGATTAATTGGATTTACACCGTCTTCGGACTTGCCTTTGCCGACACCTCACGCCGAGCCGCAAGTTCGCTTTCAATGGATCCAAGAAACGTCTCTTTCAAGGGATAGACCAGCATAAAGACGCCTGAGACCAGCGCACCGATCGCGGGGTAGATGCTCACCATCATACGGATGCCGGTCTGGGTATTGGCGTTTTGCACCTCGTTAGCATGAAAGCCGTAGAAAGCGAGCAGCCATCCGGCGAATGCACCGCCGAGCGTCCAGCCGAACTTTTGCGACATCGAAGAGGCGGAAAACACCAGTCCCGTGGCGCGCCGGCCGGTCTGCCATTCTGAGTAGTCCGCAGTATCCGCATACATGGACCATAGCAACGGAAATACGAATCCTGCGCTGGCGCTGATGCAGCATTGCAGTACCAACACCAAGCCCACCGACTCCGGCGAAAGCCCATAGACCATGAAACTGAAAATGCTCGCGGTCAACATCGCCGCAAAAAATGTGTTCTTCTTTCCGATCCGGTCCGAGATCGGCTTGGCAAGAATCACGCCAAGGATGTTCGCCGCCTGCCCCAACACAAAATACAGGCTGCTCCAGCCCATCGTGAGCTTAAATGCCGGCAGGGAAAATGCAGTCTGGGTATGCAGGTAGTATTTGAAATAATAAATCGCGGCGCCGTCGCGAATGGAATTGAAGAAAATGGTCGCAATACCCGCTCCGAGCAGAATGAACCAAGGCTTGTTTTTGCATAGGTCGGCAAGGTCAAGTTTTAGTGACGTCTTCTCCGTAACCGGCTTGATGCGTTCACGGGTCCAGGCAAACGTGAGCCAGAAAAGAATCATCGCCAGCACACCAAAAACGGTCGCGGTCAACTGCCAGCCGCGTTGTAAATTCGGCTCCGCTCCGCTAATTCGACTGAACGCGCCTGCCAGTGGCTCGGCGGCAGCCAGCACCACCAGACTCCCGGCAAAGGCAAAGATGAACCGGAATGTCGCCAGCGTGGTGCGCTCTTTGCCGTCCGCTGTCATCACACCCAGCAACGAGGCATAGGGCACGTTGATCAATGAATAAACCATCATCATCAGCGAATAGGTAACGTAAGCGTATATCAACTTTCCACTTGGCCCAAAGGAAGGTGTGGTGAACGTCAGCACGCCGACGATTACGAAGGGAATGGCCACCCAGAGCAGGTAGGGACGGAATTTCCCCCAGCGCGTTTCAGTGCGATCGCCCAGCACGCCCACGAAAGGATCAAACGCCGCATCCCAGATGCGGGTGATCAGGAACATGGTTCCGACCGCCGCCGCCGAAATTCCGAAGATGTCCGTATAAAAGAACATCAAATACATCGAAAACAATTTCCAGAACATCGACGACGCGGCGTCGCCAAAACCATAGCCGATTTTTTCGCGCAGACGGAGTTTCATGAATTTTAGTAAGTTTTAAACAATGACACTTTGCACATTATTTCGATCCAACCTAGCAAACTAATTGGCTTGAAGGACATCAGACAGCGGTATCCGACGCCCTATATTATGGCCTTTCGCTCCGTAAAACGCGACATAGGCATAGGCGATGAGCGGGACGATGAAGGAGATCTGGAGATTTTTCGTCACATCTGCAATGTAACCTTGCAACGGCGGTAAGATTGCTCCCCCAAGAATCGCCATCACCAGTAATGATGACACCTGACTTTTCAATGCACCCGTGCCATCCAACGCCAGTGAGAAGGTGTTTGACCAACCGATTGAAG
Organism: uncultured Verrucomicrobia subdivision 3 bacterium; assembly: GCA_903889895.1. Classification (GTDB taxonomy): domain Bacteria; phylum Verrucomicrobiota; class Verrucomicrobiia; order Limisphaerales; family UBA11358; genus UBA11358. The sequence goes on from CAISYZ010000064.1 coordinate 5,430, forward strand.
TGAACAGACCAACCGCCACCACGCACCACATCGCCACTTTGCCGCCAACCATGATTGCCGTGAGCAACAGAGTTACGACGGTCAGGGAGAAAATCATCAACGTCCGGCCCGCCCGCGCCTGGCCAAACTGATACAACAGCCAGCAAAGGCCGATGAACGGCAGGTAAATGCGGAACACCATCCAGTTCGCTTGAAATTGTTGGCCCCAAACCGTGAAAATGTCGCCATAGGAATGGTTTTGCAGGCTATCTATTGGGCAGCTTTTGGCAACCCAGAGCAACAGATACGCCAGCAACGGAATCACCACCAGCAACATTTGCTTGTGCTTCCTTTTCATCTCACTCAACTCCACCGCGCCCATGAAACGCCCGATCATCAAGCCGCCCCAATAGAGCGAAACATATTTGCTCGCCTCCACCGCCGTCAGTCCCGCGACCGTGGGTTGGCCAAGAAAGTTGATGATGGCGCTGCCCACGGAAACTTCGCCGCCCACATACATGAAGATGGCGATGACACCGAGAACGACATGCGGATACTTCAATGCGCTGGCACCGTGCTCAATTTTGCCTTCGCCAATATGCGGCAAATGAATGAAGAAGAAAATCACGGCCAGCACCACAAACACGATACTAAACGCGAGGTAAGGCATCTTGACCGAGTCCGCCCCATGTGCACCGGTCTTGGCAAAATATTGATAGATCAGAAAACCTCCGATGATTGGCCCGATGGTTGTTCCAATGGAATTAAAGCCTTGCGCAAGATTCAGCCGTGATGAGGCGGTTCTCTCCGGGCCGAGAATGGTGACATAAGGATTTGCTGCGATTTGAAGCATGGCGAAGCCGAGGCCGACGACAAACAACGCCAGGAGAAACATTGGGTATGAGGCAGCGCTGGCAGCAGGCCAGAAGACGGCGCTGCCAGTCGCCGATATGAGAAGACCGATGACGACACCATTCTTATAGCCAATCTTGGCGATGGGATCGCCGGCCGTTGCGGAGATGACGAAATAAATCAGCGAGCCGATGAAGTAAGCTCCGAAGAACGCAAACTGGACCAGCATCGCTTGAAAATAATCCAGTGTGAACGCTTCCTTGAATCGCGGGATAAGAATGTCATTAAATACCGTCATGAAACCCCACATAAAGAACAACGAGGTCATGATCGCGAACGAAGCGCGATAATTCGTGTTATCGGGGGTTGATCCGGACTGCACATTCCGGTTAACCACTGTTGACGGCGTGGTTTTGATTGATAGTTCAGCCATGTTTGAGCAATGGAGGCCGACTAGGGTGAGCTAATGCGGTAGAAGCGCGCTGAATAATTTGTCGCCGCCAGGTCAACATATATCGAGGCATTCGTTCCAAAAGTGCCGTTCGTCAACACCAACCAACCGGTTTGCGACACCGTCAAGTCACCCGTGGCAAGCACGTTGTAGGTCTGATCGGGCTGCCCCGTGAAGATCAACTGTAGAGTGCCATTGGCCCATTGCCCGCTGAGAATCACCGGCGGCATGAGCGCCAGCACGGTCACCGTGGCGCTACATGTGTTCGTGTTGCCATTACCATCGTCTGCGGCAATGATCACCGTATTGGTTCCAACTGGCAAGGAGGCACCTGCGAGCGGTGACTGGCTAATAGTCACGTTTCCGCTGCAAGCGTCGCTCGCGCTGACGGAGCTGGTCAACTTCGGCACCGTCACCATGCCATTGGTGCCGGTGATCAGGGTCATGGGTGAGGCGCATTGTGTAATCGCGGGCGGGGTGGTGTCTACCACATTGACAATTCGGGTGGCGGAATTGGTGTTGCTATTGCCATCGTCAGCAGTATAGGTCAGCGTGTAACTGCCCGGATCATTTGCGTTCACGCTGCCGCTAACGCGCACCCCCACGATGCCGGCACATGCATCATACGCCGTGGCACCCGGATCCGTAAAGCCACCATGGCACTCCACCGTCAGCGGGTTGTCCCCGATCAAAGTGATCGCCGGCGGAGTGGTGTCCACCACGTTAACTATGCGCGTGTTGGTTGTGCTGTTGCCCGCCGCATCCGTTGCAACGTATTCAAGCGTATAGTTTCCTGGCACATCCACATTCACCATGCCGTTGGTCACCAAGTTCGCCAGTGTGCAATTGTCCGTCGCCATTGCGCCCGGATCACTAAAGCTCCCGTGGCATTCAATGGTTAAAGGATTATTGCCCAGCACAGTCACCACTGGTGGCGTCGTATCTTGCACCACCACCGTGTTGGTTGAGTAAGCCGTATTACCGTTTCCGTCGTTCACAGCCAGCACAACTTGATTGGTGCCCAATGCCAGCACGGCGTTGTTCGTTGGTATTTGTGTGATTACCAAAATGCCACTGCACGCATCGGCGGCCAGAATATAATTGGTGCCGGTCACATCAGGCATCAGCACCGAGCAGTTGGTGTCCAGACTCAAGGCCAAGTTGGTAAAGCTCCAGCTGATCACCGGCGGAGTGGTGTCCACCACGTTGACGGCGCGGGTCGTGGAATTGGTGTTGCCGTTGCCATCGTCAGCGGTGTAAGTCAGCGTGTAACTGCCAGGATCATTTGCGTTCACGCTGCCGCTGACATGCACGACTACGCTGCCGGCACACGCATCAGACGCCGTGGCACCCGGATCCATGAAGCCACCATGGCATTCCACCGTCAGCGGGTTGGCTCCGTTCAAAGTGATCACCGGCGGGGTGGTGTCCACCACGTTCACTATGCGCGTGGTTGAGTTGGTATTCCCATTGCCATCGTCAGCAGTATAGGTCAGCGTGTAACTGCCCGGATCATTTGCGTTCACGCTGCCGCTAACAGTCACGCCCACACTGCCGGCACATGCGTCATACGCTGTTGCGCCCGGATCCGTGAAACTACCGTGACATTCCACCGTTAACGGATTAGAGCCATTAAGCGTGATAATTGGCGGGATAGTGTCAATAATGGTCAGTAAAGAATTTGAACTGACGGATCCAAACCCGTTTGTGACCGTGACGGAAACGGTGACCGGGCTTGGGAATTGAACATTGTTCAAACTAAAGCTTGCAAATGTTGCACCCCCGACAGGCGTGCTGTTTGTGCTCCACTGGTAGGATAAAGGTGCGCTTCCGGTTGCAGCAACCGTGAAAGTGATGTTGCTGGAACATCCCACGGACGGATTAAGCGGTGTTAGGGACGTAATCACCGGCGTGGCCAGCATAATAATGGCTGCCAGATCATCACTGTAATTGGGCAGTGACAAGGTAAGCTGGCTGCCGGAAGTGGTGGCAGTATTCGTTCCAAGGGGTGCAGCAGTCATCGGATCATACCACGTTGCGGAATATGTGCCGGACGGCCAGTTATTGAGCGTGAGCGTTGTTCCTGTTTGCACGGTTAACGATCCGGGCGCGGTTTTAGCACCGGTTGGCCAGGTGGCACCGCTTGCGGTTAAATAAACCAGCGAACTGCTGGAACCCCTCATACCAATGGCATAACTGCTTGTAAACGAGATCGGCGTCCACTGGCCAGCTCCCCAACCGGTATTGCTCAATATTTTCCCCAGCGAACCATAAACTTGGAAATTTGTTGAATTAAAGCTGTCCCACCACCAGCACATGGCGGTTCCGGCGGAGCCTCCTAGCGCCCCGCCCCAGACACCCTGCCGGAATCCGCGCGAGTAAGGATCACCCGGATTACCGCTTTTCAGACCGTTATAGCTTATGCCGTATTCTCCGATCATCATCAGTTTTCCATAGGTGGCGAGGAACGAAGCTGAGTCGCTTGCCGAATAGGTGGCCGGACCGGTTACGCCATAAAAATGATCCTGGTTATAATCAAGCTGGGGTAGATTCAAGAAGTTCGTGAATACGTGTGACTGAGTGAGGCTGGTGGTTAGCAGATGGTGATTCGGATCGTGATTCTTCATCCAACCGGCCATGTTCGTGTGCCAGACGAGGCAATCATTGTAATTCACGGATTGAGAAGCGGGGGCGCCGGTGATATTTGTGAATGTATTGTCAATCTCATTAAAAAATTCCCAGGAGAGCAGATTCTGACTATAGCCATATCGTCCAATCAGGTAGCGCAGACGATATTGATAAAGCGTTTGTGCCGTGCTATTGGTGAAATACGCATTGGGTTGGATGCACGGGCCGCCATTGGCGCTGTTGTAAGGATTATACTGCCAATCATTATTCGCCTTCGAAGCGTTGGTAATCCAATACATGCCGTGGAAATCAAGACAGAGCTGCAAATATATGCCTTTTTGCTCGGCAAGTTGGAACACATAGTCCAGTTGCCAAGCAGGATTCATCGCATAATTGTTGAGCGTTCCGGGAGTGCACTCGATGCCAAAATATCCTTGCGATGGAGGCCACATCCAGATCCGTGCATAGTTTTCAATGTTGCTGTTCATCAAGGAAAACCAGGAATCATAATCATACGTTGCCTTGGTTCCAGGCCAACACACACACGCCCCATTCAGCGGCAGCGCCTGGCCGTCCCCAGTCTGGAAATACCGATTGCCGGACGCAATGCCAACATATCCAAAACGAGCGGGAGTAGAGTTTGATGCCACGGTAAAGTTGGTCGGGAATGTCCCGTAAGCCTGGCCGTTTGTCTGAATCGCCAAGGAAAGCGAGTAAGCACCGGTTTCCACCGGAGTAAATCGAATCCGCCACTGCGGCGCACCGTTGGCAGCGTCAACCTCGGTGGTGCCCGTGTTGCCAGCCAGCGAACGGTTATACCCCTGATACCAAAATGCCGGCACAACGAACGTCTTCCCGGAAGGTGCCGTGAAAGTCGCATCCAGGCTAATGATGGTGGGGTTAAACGGATTGCTGGCGGTTGGCACATTGGTCACCTGAAATTCCAGCCGTTGCCATGTTTGAGCTGAGTTTAACTGTATCATTTGCGGCGGACCGGCCACTGGCACGGTGCTGTAGCCGCTGAAAATGAGATTATCCAGCCAGAACGTCGTCGTGCCAGTCAAGCGATACCCCGTTCTATTTTGTAGCATCTTAATGCCGATTCCCGAGATGTTGTAATTCGTGCTCACCGGCAAGGTTACATGAACCCAGCTGTTGCCGTTGGTAACCGCGGTGAAGTAATTTCCGAGGGAGGCGCTGAGCCAGAGGTCACTCGACGGAACGATGCCCACCTCCAGTCCACCGTAGCTGCCATGGCCGTCGGTGGCGCTGTTGTTGCTGAACATGATGTCAAAACTTATGGTATTAAAGTTGCTAAGATTTATCACCCCGCCACCGGCAAACCAGTGTATTGCGGCGATCTGATCGTTGGTGGTCGTGGAGGACCAGGGAACAACCCACTTGCTTGCCCCAGAACCGGGATTATTCGGCCCCAGGCTGGTGACCGCATTGGTGTTGCCGTCCCAGGTGATGGCAGGCACAACTGTGCCCCACTGCAGATTGGTATATGAAGTGGTTGTGTCGGTATCAAACTGGTCAACGACGTAATTGGTGGCCACAAATTGCCCTTCGGCGGTTTGAGCGGAAAAAAAGCCAATCGCCGTCATAACCACAAATAGTATCAACTGAAACTGTCGGATGTGTGCTTTCATATTTGTTTCCATATTGGGTTTTTCTAATTTTATGTAACTGCTAATTCCTCGAAGCCTTTGCTGTCATAACTATTCCCTACTCTAAGCTACTATGCTGGATGTTCCAGCCTGTCAACTCAACTTCCGGCTTAACCAGATATGGCAAACCCTCAATCCGAATCCGGCGCGATTCGCCCGGCAGAAGTGAAAAATAATTATCCTCGTAATATGCCGGCAAAATACGTCGCCCAGTCTTGGCCTCCCGCAGAACCAGTCTGATTGCAAGCGCCGGCACAGAACTAGAATTGCTCAAGTCAATCTCCACCGTGTGTTTTGTTAGGTCTTCCAGAATGTGTAAATTGCCATCCAATCTTACCGCCAACATACTGTCGAGCTTTTGCAATTGCTCGTCGCGAACTGCGTGCCAATAAAGGTTTTCGGATAGCAAACGGCCGTCTCTATCCGTCAATTCCAGCTTGGCGAGATATGCGCCATTGGTTGGCCATGCGAGTGTCCCGATTGCGGTGATGTCGTTCGCTGCCGCATCAACGGTTTGTTTTTGATTCAATACTTCATGACCACCTAAATCAAAAATTCGAGCTCGCGCCGTGACTCCCGGCAGCGTATATGCATGCCGGTTGATGACGGCCAGTTCGCAATTATCGAAGTTCAACTGTATATGAACCGGCTCGGCGGCCTTTTTGGCGCCAAAATACGCGGCATTCGGATCATAATCAGAACTGTAAAGCTGCCACACCACACTTGGCCAGGAAGGGTGACTCATCCAAACAAGAACCCCGCTGCAATCATTCCACAACCGGCTGTTGAAGCCTTCAAACATGGCGCGATACGTCTCATAGTTGACCATTTGGGCTTTGCGGCAAAAGTCATCGAGCGATGTGGCCGCACCGTATCTGCGAGCCACCAACCCCAACATAGTTTCACGTTGCTCTGCACCCTTGGTGTGGAAATCGTGGTAGGACCAATTGTCTGCCGCCGGCCACAAATCCTCCGCTGGCATCATCGTGCGCATCACCTCAGCCGAAGGAACAGCTGCGGCACCGAGTTCGGTGCTAAAACCATGATTTATTTCCGAAAAATACTTCTCGAGCGGTTCATTTGACCAGGGACCGCTGGTGCTTAAATTCACAAAACGGGAGTTAGGTTGGTAATATCTCGTGCCGTCCAATTCCCGAATCAGCCGGTCGTTGCCCTCGTTGATGGACTCTGGCGGCACTCCCTCATTCTGCGCGCACCATAAAGCAATGCAAGGGTGATTGCGAAACCGTTTGATGGTGTCGGCTACATTGCTCAGGAAAAGCTCATGATTGGCCGGGGCGTAATTCCAACCCTCGGTGGACATCCAAAAATCGTTCCAGACCAGGATGCCATATTCGTCGCAAAGATCATAAAAGGCTTCAGAGGTGCTTTGACCACACCAATTGCGAATCATGTTCAGATTCGCGTCGCGGTGCAAACGAATATACGGTTCGAGCCGTTCACGGGGAATTCGTTTCAAAGCGTCATCCATGCCCCAATTGCCACCAAGGCATTCGATTTTTTGCCCGTTTACCTTTACCACCAGATAGGACTTCATTTGTTCATCATTCACGCGCTTGAGCGCCGGTGAATTTTCCTTGCCCGGCTCAATCGCAACAGCAACAGTTTCGTATTGGTGAGGATCCCAGCCCATGGCCTTGCGGCTTGAATCTATGACCGGGCCGTGGTCTTTCGATGCCAGCGTTGGCGTGAACTCCACACGCTCGACCTTTCCATCCGGCATTTTCACCCCCAATTCATAACTCATTTCCCGGATGCCGAAACGTGTGGTTTGCTGATCTGATTCCTTCTTGTCGCTCGTAAGAAAAATGAGTTGCAGGTCATACAGTTCGGGTTTTCCATAACCATTCGGCCACCAAAGACGCGGATGCCGGACTGTCAACTGAGGATAATCCCGTGCTGAAAAAATGACGGTCTTGGTTTCACCAGGTTGCAATTTCACGGCCTGTTCAACCTGAACACCCTCAAACTTGCCCCGGAGAACTCCATGCTGAATATTTGAAGTCGAATTCCGCAGTTCGGTGCTAATTAACACATCCGCCTGCGAAGTATCAGGCAGGGGTAGTTTTGTGACCACCTGCGGATCATTAATGCTCACCGGTCCGGTGGTGCGGAGAACGACATCCTGCCACAATCCCGAGCAACGGTCGCGAATCGCCGGAATCCAATCCCAACCCTCCGCACAAAAAAAGGTCGGTCCATCTAGGCACATTTTGCCACCGTTGTCACCCGGACCAAATTTTACAGATTGCTCGCTGGGGATGCCCGGATCCGGTGGCGGGGCGATCATCACAGCCAGTGCATTTGTCCCGGATCGGTTTATTGCGGCCGAAACATCGAATTCGCCCCGGATGAAGGCACCCGTAATATGGCCCAGATATTTTCCGTTCAACCAGATCTCCGCATAGTAGTTGATGCCCTTGAAATCAAGCCAAAGCTTGCGACCTGCCCAAGTCGTTGGCACAGTAAATTCGGTTCGATACCAATAATCCTGTTTGTTCAGGCTTTCGGGGATTTGGAGGTTGTTTAACCCGAAATAGGGGTCGGGGTAAACTCCTTGATCCACCAATGTGCCCAAAACCGTTCCCGGCACGGTGGCATCATACCAACCGGAAGTGGGAAAGCCCGTCTCTGAAAGCATTTCGCCGGTGACATTTATCCGGTTTGCCACCGCCAGTTTCCAACCGGCATTTAAAATCATTCCATTGGCTGTCGGAATAGGCTGAAGGTTAGCAACCGACTTTTTATTTAAGGGTGCCGGGTCATCGCCAGTCATTTGCGACTTTGGCAGGGTATCCTGCGATTGACCTTTGTCACCAGTAGCTCCAACCTGTTCATCCGGGGTTAAAATGGATTTTGGCCGGAATTCACCCGGGATTTCAGCCAGCAATGATGGAACAACCAAAGAAAGTCCGAATAAAACCAAATATATTGAGATGGCTTTTCGAAAAAACTTCAGTCCGCAGAATAAAAATTTTGCAAAAAACAGCATGGTCGGGCAATCATTGTCAAATCAACAAAACATAGTGCTCTGGATTCGAGAGCTTACCCCAACCGTGCTTGATATAACATACCCCAAACGGCGTATTCTTGACGTGATTGCAGCGGACTGATTTACGGAATTCTTCCTGAATCCGCGTTGAAGAAGCGGAAGGTGTTTGTAAATTGTTGGGCCTTTGTCGCTGCTTGGGATTATCCGGTTGATCGCCTTAATGGTCTTTTTATGCGCTTGTTGAGGCCAATCTCCTTGATGTGTTTACAATTCAGTTAATCCGTGGCCATAAAAACACAGCCGCGACCAGGTAAAACCACATTCAATCCGGAGGAAAAATCCATCTCGGTCAATGTTGCTGAAGGAATGGCAAAACCTTCCGCACCGGTGGGCCGGTCATTTTCGAAATAATAAAACAGCCGCACCGTTTTTCGGCCCAGACCGGGAATCACCAATCGCACCGTGCGCCTTGCATCCGAATTATTGACCAGCATGATGTTGACTTTGTGCTTGTCGGCGGTTTCACCAGCGATGACCCGCAGGTTTGAAAGGCCCGTTGGACTGACGCCGACAATTCTCGTGTCACGCGGAAAAAGACGGGACATCAACGACCAAGGGTAAAACCATGGCCGGATGTTTTCATCCTCGGGATGCCCCATCGCAGTGCCTTGTGTGTTCCAGAATCCCCATAGCTTCAGAGTCGTATCCGATGGCACGGGCGGATGTTCGGACACCGGATGCATCGCATCGTCCATATCCCACGCGCTCATACCCATCCAGCCGGCCTGCACCACCTGTGCCATATAATCCGCCATCATCACGCCGTAGGGAAACGTCCGCACCCGCGGCTGCTGGTCGCCATTGCATCTGCCGTCAATTAACCCGGATTCTGCGAGAAAAAATCGTTTTTCCGCCGCGCGAGGATCATTCGCCAGAATGACCTTCTTTTTGGCCTTGAGTAGCTTTTCGATTTCGCCGCCCAAAACCTCACGATCCGTCGCATACCAGTGCATCTCCCAATCGCCAAAGGCGTCGGGCATGTTCCGAGAAACGTAGTCGGCCCACTCCCAGTTTCCGGAATTATCCGGCCCCACGATGGGCAGATCCGCCTGGCCATGCGTATTGAATTGTCGGCGCAGATTATGAATCCCGGTGGCCCATGCTCTGTAATCAACCTTGCCGCCCGGCCACATCCACGGCCCATTGGGTTCGTTCATCAAATTGTAATAGCGGATCACGGTATAACCCCGGCTCGTCCGCAGCCAGTTCACAAAATCTGTCACCAGCCGCGCCCAGCGCGGGTCATCCGGAGTTTCATCAGATTCATTGGCATCTCCGCCGAGCCGTTTCGGCGGCCCCCATTCGCCGAACATTACGTCAATATTATTGGTCTGCGCATAATCCAGAATCGCCAAGAGGGATCCGAGCCGGTTTCGAATCGCATCTTCTCCCTGTGCCCATACATATCGAGGTTCCCCGGAAGCATCGAAACCCAAACAATACGAACTGGCACCGGTCATGACGCGGAAAAAGGCCGGTTTCGCAAAATCCAACCGGTGCAGCGTGAGCCGCCAGGCTTCAGGGCGCGGCGGATACTCATAAGGATCCCATTGAATGCCCAGGCCAAAAAACGATTTTACCAATGTTGAATGCATATCCACTGTTACCTTGGAAACGGGGCCAGATGTTTCTGGGGTGCCATCGGCGCGGGCAACACTAGCGCAAGCAACCATTAAATACAGGAGATACGAACTCAACGAAGGACACCGAATCAACCAATTCATATTATTATGACAACCGGTTTCCATCAATCATTTCCCGGCACCCGTTTTAAAATACTGCGATACCGCTTCGGTCCGGCTTTTTACATGGAGCTTTTCGTAGGTGTGTCCGAGGTGTGTGCGAACCGTTTCCGGGCTGATTCCCAAACGCGCCGCAATTTCCCGGTTTGAAAGTCCTTTGGAAAGCAACGCGAGAATTTCGGATTCGCGAGGAGACAGGTCAGATTCCCGATTCTTGACGTTTGCAGGAGATGACTGAAACGAATGCACCACCAACCGTGCAATTTCGCTGCTCATCGGTGCCCCGCCAGAATTCACATCCTTGATCGCCTCGATGATCTGCGCCGGTTTCGACCGTTTCAGCAAGTAGCCGCTGGCTCCGGCTTTCAATGCCTCAAATATCATTTCGGGATCCTTGTAAACGGTCAGGATCAATACATGTAAGTTTGGGAGCTTTTCCTTGAGCCGCATCGTGCAGGTGACACCGGATTCGCCCGGCAGGTGGAGGTCCATGAGCACTACTTCAGGGCAAACCTGGGGAATCACGCTCAGAGCCTCTTTGCCCGTGCTGCACGTGCAGACGCAACGCAACCCAGGTGCGGCTTCGATCAATTCCTGCAAAGATTGCCGCACCGTCGAATTATCTTCAACCAGGCCGACGGTAATCATAATTTAAATTCCAGCAAACCATTTTTTAACTGCATGGGGAGGATCAGCGAAACATTGGTTCCAACGCCCGACTGCGATTTAATTTCACAGCGCCCCCCGATAGCTTCCAATCGTTTTTCGAGGTTGGCGAGACCGTTTCCGTCAGACGCTTGTGTTGTTACAAATCCCCGACCGTTATCATTGATCGAAATTATAAATTCTCCTCCATTCATTGCCAGCCCAACTTCGACCTCGGATGCGCCTGCATGACGCAGCACGTTGGTAAGACTTTCCTTGGTCGCCAAAAACAAATTATGCCGCATTTCCGTGCTCATTTGCCCGGAGGGGAGATTATGCGAGACATTCAAGCGGCAAGCGATGTTTGATTTTGAGCAATATTCTTCGGCAAAACTGCTGACATAATTCACAAAATGCGGCAGGGAGTCTTTTGCTGGATTCACGAGCCAGACAATCGAATCTAACGCGCTCACCATGGCCCGGCCTTTCTCGGCAATGATGCGAAAGCGAGTAGTTCCTCGCTCCGGATCTGGCGGCGAACCCAAACCGGCGTCCGCGAGCATGGAAATCTCCGTAACCGATGCTCCCAGGTCATCATGCAAATCCCTTGAGATGCGTGATCGTTCGCTTTCAATGGCTCGTTTAAATTCCGCCTGTTCCCGTCCGTGAATTTCAATTTTGAGTTGTGCGGAGCGTTGCTCAACTTTCCGGTGCAGCATGGAAATCCATATAAATGCCAATATCAAAACTCCGCTCAAAACTCCTAAAGCCGCCATGACTTTCCCTATTGTCCACCATGGAGGTCGAGCCAGCACCCTGATGTCTGAAGGAGAATTAAGCATTAGCTCAAAGGAATCAACGCGACCGCCATCCGAAGTTTTGCTGCCAAGCGCAGCATGGGTGCCGGTCAATTCCAATTGACTTCCAACCTGGACCGGGAGTTCTGATCCGAATTTTCGGCTCAAACGAGCAAGAAAATAATGAGCCCCTATCTGGAGGGTCAGGATTTGATCCGGTTCCTGAGTGATGTTGACAAGTTTCGCATGAATCTGAACCCAGGTTGAATCGTTTTTCCCAGCTTGGATATTTTCTTCGTCGATGGTTTGCGGTTTTGGCATTGGCGCTGATTCGATTTTACGAGCGACCGCATCTAGTAGCGCGGGCGAGACTCCGCCTAAATCGGGATAGCCAACCACTTCCACTATGTCTCCCACTTGAAAACCGTCTCCCTTCTTTAGCGTAAAACGCAATCCGCTCGCACCATCCTGGAGAAAAAATTCACCGCCCTGTTCATGAATGATTTGCCCTTTGATTTTAACCGATTGAAAAGCCCGGGCATTGGCGTCATACAATAGCAATTCCGAAACTTGTTTTGCCGGGGAGGTAAATGGATCTTCCGGCGCTGCCTGATCCAGGCTGATTGAGGCTTGGTGCATTTGAATCTCCGAAACTTTGAACAAGTGTGTCACCTCATCCTTGACCGCCCACAAGCATCCCCGGATGCGAACAACTCCACCTTCATAACCGCTCAAACTACCGGGGGCGGCATCAAGCATCTCCACGGATATTTGCCCATCGTGGGTCAATAGCTTCATAGTATTGTCGTGGACCGCGAGGACGGCACCTTGGATTTCGACGTATTCAGTATCCATAGAGCCGTTCTTAAGCTGATCGCCGCTGGCATGCACAGGCTCCGGTAATACGCCCAATCCTATGCGCGTCGCCAGTTGACAAAGAACCATTGGTGAGAATCGAGCGGTGGTGACGCCTTTTATTTCCCAGACCTCACCGACTCGTTGCTGATAGTTTTTCTCGGTGGGAAGGTCATCAATAAATACGCTTCCACTGGCATCCTGTAGAACAACTGAATTCTGTTCGCTCCAAGTGATCACACCACGAATTTGAACTGTTTTCTCTTTAAGCGCTTCCTGTCGGGTCAAATGCTTGATTTGCGCCGCCGAAGTCAAAGCAGGCATGTTCCCAGATGTGGCATCCACGATCGGAATCTCGCGTAGAAACCCATTCTTCAAAAACACAACGCCATTGCTTTTCCCCAGTTGAGCCAAGACTTCCACTCTGCCGCTGGGTGGAAGAATCGGCACTTGCGCCAGTATGACAACCATCTTGCCGGTTGCATCGCTGATGACAACCTCATTGCTCCCTATGGAAGATATCTGCCCGACGACACGAACCATCGCATTAGAGTTGAGACTATTGTAGATCAACAATTCCTTGATTTGAGGCTTTGACTTTTCGCTCGCCAATTCTGGCGGGAAATCTAAAATTTTAATTTGATTGAGGCTCGGAACCCATAACCATTCTGGAATAAGTTCTCCGTCAAGAGTGTAGGCGCTCTGGCAGATTCCAACCATCCGAACTCGACAACCCGGCAACATATTTAGGATTAAGCCGGAATCATGCGCCACTTCGGCAGTGATTTCTCCGGATCCGGAACGCAATGTAACGCGATCCAATCCAGATTCTTCGCGACTGCAAAAAATGACGATTCCTTCAACTTCAGCCCAAACCGATGAGTTTGTTTTCAATAGTGGCTGACCCAATGAAAGCCGCAGTGGCAATGGGGCTTCGGATTGACCAATAACTTCCACAGATGACTGGCAAAGCCTCAATTTTTCTTCCGCGATAGGAGAGATGGAAAAGGTATATTCACCATCGGTGGATATATCCAAAAGCCCATTGAATTCGATTCCAACGTCATTATCCCGAGATCTTACGCCAGGATCGAGGTTTGATACAATTCCGGTTTTTATTGCTTTCAACTGGGCAAAATCAGGGACTTGATCCCACTTACCTTCAAACACTCGATAATCTAGGCCAGGATAACAATTTGTGGACGCTGCTGATTCAATGTCACACGATAACGCGCTTGAAGGAATCCGCTGCTTGAATAAACCCGGCCCTTCATACATAACACGCAGCCCATACAAGTTACCAGCATCATAGCAAGATACTGCAATGGGATGTTTCCCCTTGGCCAATTGAATCGCTGCCTTTTTTTCATTCATTCCATGAAGCGCATCAACGGTGAGCAGCATATTCTCGACTCGCAAACTGGCTCCGTAACAGTCGCCAGCCAAGCGCCCGGACACCACAAGTTTCTGTCCGGGTTTGACCGGCTGCGTCACCGGATCAATCCATATCGGGGCAACACCGGACTCATCTTGTAAAACGACCAAATCTCCTGACGAATTTACCCAGCAAACATCCCCTTCCAGCTTGACCGCAGACACAAAATTCGACTGCTGCAGAATTAACTGATGGAGTTGTGCGATTATAGTGGGAACAACGGCCTTACCATTGTTTGTAAATTCTCCGCTGGCACCAGAAACCGTCATCAACATGGAAGCCAGACTCAACCGCAAGAGAATGGCCCGACACTTTCCCTGAAGCGATGTGGTTTTCATGGCATTATTAATAAGTATGCATTATGCCCAAGGGCGGCAAGGAAAAAAATCACGCCATTGACCCCTTTAGAAATATCCAGGCCTGCAATTTGAAGTTGTGCGACCTAGTTAATTATGAGACCAAATTTTCGGTAAAGTGGTTGACACATTTGGTTTTTGGTTTTGACGGACGGTAATCAAACCCTGGCAGCGGAGCCAGGCTTCTACAGTGACCCGCCATGCGGTGGCGGGTTTGCAGTGACGGCCATTCGTCGTTTTCCCGACTATCGCTCCGAACTGGGCGAGCAGCAACCGGAAAATGGTCTGGCGCTGGCGTTTGGTCCAGCGCAGTCGTTGGGCGTCGTCATAAAAGACGGCGCAAGCGGTGCGGCCTTTGAGACAGCGCCGCGAACGGTGATTGAGATCGTGGGCGGTGACTTCCACCGTCAGGACAAAATCATTCGACCTTCTGCCCGTGGCTTGTTGCCGTTGAGCGAGCGCCGTTTTCAAGTCACGGATGCCTTTTTCCTCCGCCCCGTTGTAGCGGGGAAAGTGCGGTGGGTTGTTCAGTGGCAGCACGCCAAAGCGGGCCATGACGGCATCCACATGTTGATTATTGAAGGGCGAGCCGTTGTCGCGTTTGAGTAACAACGGTGCGCCGTGTTGCCTGAACAAGGATTCGAGATGGGCGGCGATTTGACGACCATCGAGCCGGTCGCTGACCAGCGGCCGGAAGCGATAACGTGAAGCCAGGTCTTGGACGGGGATGATCTGCCAGCCGGCCTCGCCGTATTCGGTGGCGTCGCACGACCAGGCCAGGCCCGACCAGAGCCAGTAAATGTGTTTCATAGGTTGATTCCGCCGATAATCCTGCACCAGCGACCGGAGTTGCCGGCGCGAGATGGCACCCGCGAAGCGTTGGCAGAGTTCACCCGTTCCCTGGGTGCGCAACCGACCATGATTCAGTTGCCGCAGGAGCGGATAAAACTCCGTCCAGTCCAGTGGTACTGATTTCTTCGGGCCGGGGCATTGCCACACGGGCAAGTTCTGACGTTGTCTGTGCCGCCAGCGCATGACGCTGGAGTAAGGCAGTTCGGCGCACAACTGCCGCCACGATGTCTTATTCGTTTGTTTCATGGCGTCGAGCCGGTGCAGGATTTGGCGGATCATTTCGGGTTTTTTTTAGCGGGTGGCAGGTCCTTCGCTGCCCACTGGTTCAGAAGCTGGCGCAACTGTTCCTTCTGTTCCTGTTGCTGCACCTGTTGCTCCAGTTGTTGCACCCGGCGTTGGAGCGCTTCCTTCTCCGGGTCGGTCGGCGTCTTGGGTCGTCCCGTCGGCTGGTCCTCCACCGCTGCCAGCAACGCCGACAACGCCCGCTGTTCCCACTGGTAATACTGCTGGCGCGAGATGCCCAGCGTCTGCGCCGCCTCCGTGGCCGTCATCTGGCCGGAACGAACCTTGAAGATCAGCTCCGCCCGGTGTCTGGCTTTCGCATTCATTTACTCCGTTTTTGCCGGAACCGGGGGCGGGTTGGCAATCTTGTTTATTTGCTCCAACCGGCTGGTGAGTTTGGTCACCGTTGCCGTCCGGTGCCGGTTCTGGAGCAACGCTTGCAAGCGCGGACTCAAGGCTTCGCCCTTGGTCAGGTTGACCCGGTTTTCCAGTGCCTGGAGCATCCCCTCCATCGCCCGGCGTTGCCAGTGGTTGAACGTGATCCAGTTGATGTTCAGTTGGCGGCACACTTCCGCCGGCTTGCACCGTTCCGTCCACACCGCCAACACCGCCTGGACTTTGTCCGGGGCGCTGATGGGCGGGGTTGGCGTTCTTTGTTTCCGTTCCTTCTTTTCCGTGGGAGTTTTGGTTGAGGTCATAAGTGAGTTCTTGTTCCTGGTTTTGTTGGTCGCTGACACTGAGTCTGAGTTTGCCCTTCTCGGCGCGGAGCACGACGGACTGGCCGTCCATCCGCCCCACCATGTAGAAAGGCGCCTGGGGTTTGCCACGCAAGGCCAGCTCCAGCAGGTTCTCCTGGATGCCCTTTTCGATGGTGCTGCGCAGTTGGGTTTGGATCTCGAAAAAACGATCCGCCGGGCATAAGCCTTCGATGCCCTGATGCGGCCGCTTGTGGTTGTAGTATTTGATCCAGATTTTGATGCGGTCCCGAGCGGCCTCGAAGCTGTCGAACTGGGCCCGGCATAAAAACTCCGGCCAGATCGTCGCCCAGAAGCGTTCGACTTTGCCGAGGGTCATGGGATGATGCGGGCGGGATTTGAAATGCGCCACGCGGTCCTTTTGCAGTTCCGCCTCGAACCGGCTGGTGCCGCGCCAGCTGGTGTATTGGCGGCCGTTATCGGTGAGCATCTCCTTGGGCGGTTGGAACTCGCCCACCGCCACGCGATACACTTCGATCACGGCATTGGCCGTGGGGCTGCGGAACAAATCCGCACCCACGATGAACCGTGAATAATCATCCATGAAGGCGATGAGATAGGCGTAACGCCCGCCCAATCGGAACGTGAAGATGTCCGTCTGCCACATCTGATTCGGTGTGGCCCGCTCAAAGAAACGCGGACGAACCATGTTGCGCTTCTTCGGTGGCGGGGCGGCCGGCATCAGCTCCGCGTCATGCAATCGCTGGCGCACGGTCTCCGGGCTGGCGGGTAGAAAGAGACACCGGCGCAACAACTGCGAGATGCGTTTGACGCCGAAGGTCGGGTTTTCCTGCTTCAGCTCGATGATCTTATCCGTGATGGGTCCGGGCAGACGGTCTGGTCGTGGTCCCGGCACTCCCGGTTGCAAGCCGGCTTCGCCACCGAGCCGATACGCCTGGAGCCACAGCCCCAGGCTGCTCTTGCTGACGTTCAGTTCCTCGCTGACCAAGGCCAGACTGAACCCTTCCTCAATATGCAGCTTTACGGCTTTCAGCTTTTCCGCAACGGTGAAACGCCGCGAATTTTTCGCGCCGCCAGCCCCCCTCGGGGGGGCTCTTCCTCTTCTTCTCTGCGACTACTTCTTCATTCATGTTAACACTCCATTTATCATTGGAGTGTCAACCCCTTCCCTGCTTAAATCAGTCTCATGATCTGGTCGTTAGCACACATGGTTCAGGCGTTCATTTTTAAACTCACCCTGTTCCAATTTTTCAAAATTGGAACAGGGCAAATTCAAAAATACGCCGTTTGGGGGATGGCAAGTGATTCTGGTTGGTCTATTATGTTGAAAATAAGCCAACCCGTAATTGTTGAAATAAAGTTCTTTTGGCTTAAAAACCTAAACCCAAATCAATATGAAATACAAATTAATCGCAATATTGCTGGCCACCGGCACTTGCTGTCCGGCCTTTGCACAGTTGACCAACCTCCTGAGCAATCCGGGGTTTGAATTGCAAACCATGACCAGCCTC
>CAISYZ010000065.1 GCA_903889895.1 uncultured Verrucomicrobia subdivision 3 bacterium
ATAGCTGATCTCGCAGTGCTCCAGTTCGCCAGCCTTGGCTTTGGCCAGTCCCTTGATCCGGCCCGGGAACAACTCGAAGTCCAATAGCAGCACCAAATCAGGATGTGCCTTAGACAGGCGGCGAAACCGCTTCAGGTCGTGATCGACGACCTCGAACTGGCCGACGAACCGGCACGGTGACAGCTGCAACGGATCGTAATAACGCGCGCGCAGGATTTGCTCCCACGCGCTGTCATGGAACGCGTGCACGTCACACTTCGTGCCGATCACCGTCAGCCGGCATTCGCATCGGCTACTCATGGCGGCCTCCGTCAAACTTTTTGCAGTCATGCAAAAATTCACAACCCATGCACCCGAAGCCGGGTGCCGGTATGAAGTCCCCGCGATCCAGGCCGTCCACATAATCCTCCATCAGCCGGAACAGCCGGTTCCGCTGATATTCCAGCATCGGTTCCGCCGGCGTGATCACGAGCTTCGGCACTTTGGTCTTCACCAGATGATGCAGCTCACGGCCGGCTTCGCGCTTGCCGGTCGCCTCCCGATACAGCACCGAGTAGCAGTCCAACTGAACCCCATTCTGGTGCAAGGCCATCTCTGGATCGGGCGTCTTGGCCGCCGTCTTGAAGTCCACGATCCGGCCGCCGGCCCGGACCAGATCCAATACTCCGATGAGCACCGGCAGGCCGTGCTGGGACAGATCTGCTTCCACCGGCACCTCGACCGCTTCCGGCAGCTCACCGGCCTTGATCGGCGTGTCGGTGAAGTATTTCTCCAACACGTTCCACGCTGAAGTTTTCTGGTCAGGCTCTTCACCATCCCAGTCAATCGCACCGCCCTGGTCGAGCCAGCCCGTGTCAAACACCTGCTTGAGCTTCGCGATCTCAAACGGCTGCCGGCGCCACCGGGTCAGGTTCCACTGCTGCAACACCAGATGCACCACGCTGCCGAAGTGCAAGGCCGCCGTCTTCGGCTTCGTGAGTTTGAGGACGTAGCGGAAGTAAAACTTCAACCGGCATTGCAGCCAGCAGTTCAGCCGCGACGCCGACACGGTTCGCTTCAGCTTCTCCATGGGCGCGGGTTCCACCACGGCCACCGCCCCATTTTCGACCAGGGCATTCATCGCCCACCTGCCTTCGGCGGGCTGAACCGCTGATTGCGCGGCTTGCTCTGGCCGGTCTGTTCCAGCAGTTCCTCGATCAGACCAGACGCCTCCAACTTGTTCAGGGCTTTGACGCCTTTGCCAAACCGGTCTTGGGCGAGCTGATCCACCTTGGTCTTGTCGAGCTTGTGTTCGTCCGTGATCTTGCGGATTAGGTCGCGCTGCTTGTCCGAGCACTTCCACGCGTCAGTTTCTACCGGCGCTGGTTGATGATGGCCATTTCCATTTCCATTCGCATTCGGCAAAAACCCGACTTGCCGGATGTTGTGGTCAACGCTGCTCTGCAACACGGCATTGAAAACACGATTCAGAATTCCGCCGCGTATTTGTCGAACTGGCTTGAGCAGTTGCAAAACGACAAGGCGCTCATCGTGCAGGCCGCCGCACAAGCGCAGAAAGCCGCCGACTTCATCCTGGGCACCAAGTTCGAGGATGCCGTTGCCGGCTGAAAAACGAAGCCCCGGCGATTTTCGCCGGGGCTTTCTACTTTATGGCCGGCACCCAGTCCGCTTCATTTTCAGCCTTTCGGACACTTCGGACAGATTTTTCCTATAACTCTTTTACACCTTTATGTATTCCCTAATCTCCCACCATTTGGGCCTTACAATCACTCTCTTACGCGTAGAATAGAAAATAAGTGTCCGAAGTGTCCGAGATTGAACCGCCCCCTTCGCAGAAACTTCCCCGCATCAATTCCCCCGTGCCGGACGCCGGGTAAAACTTCGCACAGTCAGCCGCCGTTCCAAGGCGAGGCCTATGTTGCTTCTTTTCCGTTTCTGAAAATTAGGGATTTCGCTGTGCCGTGTCAAAACTGGAAGGTTTTGACACTGCCGACCGACAACCAATCGTAGTTGAGAAATCACTACAAAACACGATTCCGATGAAAAAACTCATTCGGAAAATCGCGGGTGACACCGACAGCGTCGGCAGTCACGAAACCACCAAACTCGGCAACTTCCAGCACGACCGTAATATTGAGCACGGCAAGGAAGAATGGCTAACACCGCCGACCATCATTGATACGTTCGGCCCGTTCGACCTGGACCCTTGCGCGCCGGTAAAACGCCCCTGGGCAACCGCCACGAATCATTTCACCATCGAAGACGACGGCTTGGCTCGTCCGTGGCACGGACTCGTCTGGTGCAATCCGCCCTACGGCTCCAAAACCGGCGATTGGCTCGCCAAGTGTGCCGCCCACGGGAATTGTCTCGTGCTGGTATTTGCACGGACTGATACCAAATGGTTTCAGAACCATGTCTGGCCGCACGCCACATCGTTGTTTTTCATCGCTGGTCGACTTTCTTTCTTTCATTCCAGCGGTGAGCAAGGCGGCACGGCGGGAGCTCCGAGCGTGCTGATTGCCTTCGGTGAATTGGCCGACCAACGACTGCGGGAGAACCAAACCGTCGCTGGCCAGTATTTTCAAAATCTTTCTTCCAAAGTCATCAGGCTCCGCCTGAAAAATTCAAACAAATGAGAAAGCCGTCTAACAAGTTTTTACCATGAAAAACACATACACAGCCAAAACAAAAACCATCGAAAACCTCTGCAAAAATATTGTCGCTGCGGCATCGGCACAGCTTCAGGAGCAAGGAGCGATTTCACCAACCTTCATTTGTGTTGGCCCTCAACGAACAGTCCATTGGACTGCTCAATCCTTATCGGATAAATCGGTGCTTGCCGAATTTGTGAATGACTGCCGACTGCTATGCGTTGCGGAAGAAGCGACACAGGCAATTTTTGTTGCGCAAATTTCAATCGGCAGTGAAAAGTCGCCTTCAATCAAGACGGCCGGTTCATCAAGCAACGACGGCCCCGAGTGCTTGCTTATTCAAATTGAAGTCGCCGAGGGACAGAATGAAACGCTCATGGCTCCAATCATACCCAAAGCGGGCGGGAAGCCAGCACTGGGCTATAGCAGGATTATGTTAAAGGGGTTGCTGGCGGGTATCACAAACGCAATTTTGCCAAAGACTAAACCGGGCGAAGCCGAGCGGATCTTCGCAGAACTCGCGCTTCAGCATAATCCTCGATTAACGGAATATAATCCGTATCGATCCAATTGAAGTCGCTGGCCACATGCACCAACCCGCAGCAACCGCAGCAAGGCATCCCTAAATTGACAAAATCTAAATGGAAACTTTGGAATCTGTAATGGGGTGGCTGCGGTAGCTGCGGGTGGCTGCGGCGGGGCTTTTTGGGTGTCGCGACATGAGGTTTGAATATACAATGCTGATACAGTCAAATTCAGGGTTTTCTGTTTCCACACTGATTTTGGCTCGGCAGGTTTGAAGTTTTGACACGTGTCCATCCACTCACCTTCCAGACTGAATTTTCAAAAAAGGAGCGGCAAAAAGAAGATACAATTCTGATACAGTTGCTTTGCCCTCTGGAGCGGGGTGCAGGAGAGAGCACCCCTTGACACCGCCAATGAATAATGATAAAGTGCCCGTGTTCATTACCGATTTTTGCGGTGGGCAAACCTACGGATCAGCAG
>CAISYZ010000066.1 GCA_903889895.1 uncultured Verrucomicrobia subdivision 3 bacterium
GTTGACGGAAAAATGTTTTCCAATGTCGCGCAGAAAATCGAGGAACGAAATGCCCGCCGTCCACGACGCATTGTCCACCAGCCGCGCGGGATTTTGTTTCGTTTCAAAATCGAGCAGCTTCGCGAGCTGCACTTTCACGCTGGCGATGTTGTGGTCGAGAATTTCCTTCGTGAGGAGCTGCCGCTCCGCCGTCTTGCCGCTGGGATCGCCAATGCTGCCGGTCGCGCCGCCCGCCACGGCAATCGGACGATGGCCGAGCAATTGGAACCGGCGCAGCGCGAGCAGCGGCACGAGATTGCCGACGTGCAGCGAATCCGCCGTCGGGTCGAACCCGCAGTAAAGCGTGACGGGCGCGGCGATTTTCTTTTCCAATTCCGCCGTGTCGGTGCAATCGGCGATGAGGCCGCGCCATTTCAATTCGTCCAAAATGTTCACGCGGGCAGGATAGTTGCCGGATTTGAAATTGCCAATTTCCAATTGCCAATTTGTCTTTGCGTCGGTGCGTCTTTGCGAGAAAATCCGCGCGTGTCAAAGATGTTGAAAGCCTCCGGCGCGATGGCCGCCGCCACGCTCACCAGCCGCGTGCTCGGCATGGTGCGCGAGATGGTTTACATGCATTTCATGGGCACCGGCTGGGTCAACGACGCCTTTCAATACGCTTTTACCATTCCGAATCTTTTCCGCCGGCTGCTCGGCGAAGGCGCGCTCACAGCGGCGTTCATTCCGGTGTTCAAGGAAAAGGAAAAGCTGCACGGCGAAAAAGAAATGTGGCGCGCGTCCAACGCCGTCATCTCCGGCCTGATCATCGCCGCCAGCGTCGTCACCGCGCTGGTGATGCTCGGCGTTTCACTGGTGCTGGCCGTGCATGCGTTCGACGCCAAAACCGTGCTGATGCTGCAACTCCTGCGCCTGATGTTTCCTTACATGATTCTCGTCTGCCTCGCGGCGGCGATGATGGGAATGTTGAACGCGCGCGGCCATTTTTTCATCCCCGCGCTCGGCGCGACGATGCTGAACATCGTGATGATCGCGTCGGTTTTGTTTCTCGCGCCGCATTTCGGCAAGGAACTGCCGGAACAGATTTTTGCGCTCGCGTTTGGCGTGCTCGCGGCGGGCGCGGCGCAGGCGGCTTTTCAAATGCCGACGCTCTGGCGCGACGGCTTCCGCTATCGCTGGGTCACACCGTGGCGCGATGAAACCGTGCGGCGCGTGGTGCGCCAGATGATTCCCGGCACCGTCGGCGTGGCGGCGTTCCAGATCAACGTCGCGCTCGTGCAAGGCGTCGCATTTTTCGTTGGCACCGGCATCGTGTCATCGTTCAACGGCGCGGTGCGGCTGATGGAACTGCCGCAGGGAATGTTCGGCATCTCGCTCGCGACGTATCTGCTGCCGACGCTATCTGGTTTGGCGACGGACAAAAATTATCCGGAATTCCGCGCCACGCTGCGGCACGGGCTGGGCACGCTGATTTTTCTGAACCTGCTGATGTCCGTCCTGCTCGTGGTGCTGGCCGAGCCGATTGTGCGGCTGCTGTTCGAGCGCGGCGCGTTCACGGCGGTTTCCACGCAGCACGTCACGTTCGCGCTGCAATGCCTCGCGCCGGGGCTGGTGATGTTTTCGACCGTGAACATTTTGGCGCGCGCCTTTTTCGCGCTGGGTGATACGCAGACGCCGATGAAAATCAGCCTAGTCTGTCTCGCCGTGAATTTCGCCGCCGCGTGCGCGCTGCTTGGCCCGCTGCGCGAAGGCGGCCCCGGCATCGCAAACACGTTCACTTCGTGCGTCAACGCGGCGCTGCTGGTGTTCGCCCTGCGGAAAAAACTCGGCCAACTCGAATTGGCAACTTTGCGGAAAGACCTCGAGCGGCTGGTGCCGCTGACCTTGCTCGCCGGCGGCTGCGCGTGGGAATGCCGGCAGCTTTGGGAAAGCCATCTCGGTCACGCGACGCTCGCGCTAAAAATCGGCGCGGTGTTTGTGCCGGCGGGGATCGCCGGCGGAATTTATTGGCTGGCCGCTCTGGCCGGAAAAATTGCGGCGGCTAAGGAAATGATCGAGTTTGCGCTGGTGAAATTCAAACGCATCAAATAGGCACCGTGGCTGTCCAGCCTTTATCGCCGAACTGCGACTTGAATTTCTCGGCGAGGGAATCAGCGGCGGCCAGATTTTCCGCGATGGCAAACGTGGTTGAACCGCTGCCGGACATGAGCGCAACGAGCGCGCCGTTCTCGCGCAGGAATTCCTGGTAAAGCTGGAGCACGGGAAACTTGTCGAACGCCGGGGCTTCCAGCGAATTGTAGACATTCGTCCGAATGGCGTTCCAATCATTGGTCTGCAAAGCCACCACCAATTTTTCCGCGCGGCCGGGCGTGCCGTTCTGGTCTTTGGGAAACCGCGCGAGGTTTTGATATGACCACGGCGTGGAGATGCCGAATCCGGGATGCACGAGGAAAAACGCTTTGCCCTTGAGCGCCGGAAAGTTTTCCAGCGTCCGCACCTTTTCGCCGCGACCGGTGGCGAGTGCCGGCTGGTCGTAGAGAAAAAATGGAATGTCAGAACCCAAGGTAGCCGCAATGCTGTCCAACGCCTTGAGCGGTAAGGGCGAACCAAACAGTTCATTCATGCCCAACAATGTGGTCGCCGCGTTGCCGCTGCCGCCGCCCAACCCGGCTGCCAGCGGAAGATTTTTTTGCAGGTGAATGCGAACCCCGGCCCGCAGGTTGTGCAACTTGAAGAATTCATCAGCCGCGCGATAAACCAGATTTTTTGAGTCCACCGGCAGTTCCGGAATATTACAGGTGAGTTGAATTCCGGTTCCCCCGCGTTCGAGGGAAATTTCGTCAAAGAGTTTCACCGGCTGCATGACGGTCTCCAGTTCGTGAAAGCCGTCGGCGCGCTGGCCAAGAATGTTCAGGATGAGGTTGACCTTGCAGGGCGATTTTTTTTCGAGGCGCATCGGAACCTATTTTTAACCACGAACGAGACGAAACACACGAAAAAGTTTTCCGGTGGAAATAAAAAACGCGCCAACCGGGGTTGGCGCGTGGTAGAAAAAGTTGTTTCAGTTATCAAAAATCTTGAACCGGCTGCCGGGAATGAACGGAGCGACATCGCCGCCGGTGTAGCCGGTGTAAGTATCGGTGCCGAAAGTGGAATCGTAAATCAGGCCGGGCTTGTAGCTGTCTGGTGTTTGGGGAATCGCCGGAACCTTCGTGGTCCAGATGGGGTTATAGGACGGGATGGGGAACGTAACCACTTCGTAGAGTCCGAGACCGGCACGGCAGAGGGATTGGTCGAAACCGTGAATCGTGCCGTAGCTGTAGGTGTAATCCGGCCCGGAGAAAACGCCTTCCTGCTCGATGCTTTGGCGCATATCGCCCCAGCGGACGAGTTCCAAGGTGTTGTCCCAGCCACGGGCAAGCTTGCGTTCCGGCCCGGTGCAACCGGTGAAGACGGCGACGCTGACAACGGCGGCTAACAGTAAAATCAATTGGCGCATACGAGGTTGAGAATTTGAAATCAGATTACGCCGAATCGCCCGCTTGTAAAGCGCGTTTTACTCCGGCCAGTTCAGAAATTGCCGAAGTTGCGGCCAGACGTATTGATACGCCAGATACAACAGCGCCGCACCGGCCAGCGCCGCGAGCAGCAGCGTCCGCCGAGCCTTCGCACGATCCGGCTGGTCCCAATACCACGCAATCCACACAGTGATTTCGTAAAGCAGGTAAAGCGGCACCGCCATGAAAACCTGTGTGATAACCTCCGGCGTAGTCAGCACCGCGCCGAGCACCAGCACAATGACAATCATGTAGCGCCACATCGCGCGCAGCATCCGGTAGTTCAAGATGCCGAGCTTCACCAGCGTCAAAATCACCACCGGCAGTTCGAAACCGAGGCCCATGCCGAGCATGAATTTGCTGACAAAGCTGATGTATTCCTCCGCGCGCCACTGCATCGCGCCAAGGCCGAGCCAGTTGGAATACATTTGCGACGCCGCCAGCGCCACCGGCATCAGGAGAAAATAACAGAACGAAACGCCGACGAGAAACAGCCCGCCGCCGATGAACACCGCGCGGTAAATGTATTTCCGCTCCTTCCATTTCAGCGCCGGAAAAACAAAGCTCACGATGAAATACAGCATGAACGGCGCGGCCAGCAGCATGCCGCCATAAAATGCCACCTGCACAGCCACGAAAAACCCGCCCGCCGGGCTGAGGTTCACCAGTTCAACCTTCATCCGCTGCATGGCGGCGACGGCTTGCGGATCGTCGTCCACATGCCAGCCGAGCACCTGATTCGTGCCGAGCACCAACGGCTCGACCGCGACGGCGACGAAGCGGTTCGTGCCGAGGTTGAAGGATTTTTGCTGATCGTCGGTCAGCGTGAAATTGCCGACCGCATTCGCGCCGAAGCGGACGCTGACCACCTGATTTGTGCCGGGAAAACTGCCTTTTGCGTGAGTCAGCGGCCATTTGAGGACGCCCACGACATAATTTGCGCCGAAGAGGCAGACGAGCATCGCCAGCACGAGCGCGATGCTGACCTTGACGAGCAGCCAGCGGAAATCTTCGAGGTGTTCAAGAAACGATTTCACCGGACCGCCTTCGGGCAGTTCTTCAGACGGCTCGAAATCGTCAGCCATGCCGGAAAAATCCCGTGATCAGGCTTTCGGCGGATTCGTGGAGGAGGACTGCGCGACCGACTGGCTCGCTGGCGCGGGCGCGGGCGCGGCGGGCTTGGCCGAGGTTTCCACCGGCGCGTTATGGATTTCGTCAGTGACTTCGCGGGTGGCCTTCTTGAATTCTTTGATGCCTTGCCCCATGCCCTTGGCGAGTTCAGGAATCTTCTTCGCCCCAAACAAAATTAGGACGACTGCCAGAATCAAGACGACTTCCGTGCCGCCCAACGCCCATGCAAAGGTGATATTCATAAAGTTGTTTGACTAATTCCAGCCTACGCCGGTTACAGCATTTAGTAAAGCGACATTTGGTTGCCAACTTGATTCAAAGGGCAAAAATAAAAAAGAGCCGCGCTCGCGCACGGCTCTTTTGTCGAAAATCCAAACTGAATCAGGCGCCAGCTTTCGGGTGCAGCACCACGAAATCATCGCGGCGGTTTTTGCTCCACGCTGAATCGTCATGACCAGGGTCGGCCGGCTTGTCCTTGCCGTAGCTGATGGTGCGGATGCGGTCGGGGCTGAGGCCGCGCTTGGCCAGCGCCTCGCGGGCGGCCAGTGCGCGCCGTTCGCCGAGCGCGCGGTTGTATTCTTCCGTGCCGCGCTCATCGCAATTGCCCTCGATGAGCAGCTTGTCGTTGGCATTGGCGGACAAGGCCGCCGCGACGGCGGAAATGTTGGCATCTTCGCTCTTCTTGATAGCCGCACTGTCAAACGCGAAGTGAATCGTGTTAGCCGCGAGCGCCGCCGGGTCTTTGATCATGCCGTCAAAGGTGTCCAACGCTGCTGTATTACCACCACCCTGCTGGGTGTTGACGCCCGTGCCTGGGCCAGTGTCACCACCGATGGTTCCGCCGCCGGGCAAGGTGTTGCCGCCGCCGCCGGTGTCGCCCACCGGCGAAGCCTGCTGACCGGGAATCGGCGTGACTTTGACAGGCGTGTGTTTGCAGCCGGTGGTGGCCAGCGTGGCGACCAGCGCGAGCGCAGGCAGAAATATAATACGGTTCATTTTCATAATTTTTTGTTCAGTAAAGTTTGCGGTTAAAAATTCGTGACGAAAAAGAAAATCATTTCGCCCAAGCGGGCTGGGAACTGCTTCCGGTCGCTCGCGCACCATCCTTGTATTGTTTGGTGAAAACGTCAAGCACAGACAACATCTGCCGGTAGCCCAGCGAGCGGTTGTAAATCAGCGTGCGCGAGTTCGGCGCCCACGACGGGTTCTGCCCGCCGACCAGCACCGCCGGCGGTGCGCTGCCGTCCACCGGCATCACGCAGATGTTAAAATCGCGCATCTGCGAGGTGAATGCGATCCATTTGCCATCCGGCGACCAATCCGGCTCCGTCGGGTTCGGCGCGCCGGTGGTATCAAGATATTGCACCGTGCCGCCGCCGCCGGGAACCTTCGCCAGCCGGCGCCGCTCGTTGTGCTTCGTCGCAAAACAAATCCAGCTTCCGTCCGGCGACCACGTCGGCGAGGAATCCTCGTCGCCATGCGTAATCTGTTTCAAACCCGTGCCGTCCGCATTGCAGACCCAGATGTTCGGGCTGCCTGACTTGCTCAACACCATCGCAATTTTCGCGCCGTCCGGCGACACCGCCGCGCTGGTGTTCAAACCCGAATAACCAGCGATGACGCGCCGCTGGCCGCTCGACAAGCTGTGGTAAAAAATATCCGGATTGCCGCGCGCGTAGCTGGTGTAATAAACCGCCAACCGGCCCGGCACCCACGCCGGCTTGGCAACAATCGCGCCATCCGTCGTCACGCGCTGCGGGTTGTAGCCGTCAAAGTCCGCGACGTAAATTTCGCCCGCGCCATTGCCCGACGGCTGCGACTTGAAGGCGATCTTCGTCTGGCCGATGCCTTTCTTGCCGGTGACCGCAAACACGATGTCATCCGCCAACGCGTGCGCCTGCCGCCGCAGACTCGCGCCGTTGTAGCTGCGCGACAGCAGCTCGCGCTTCGCAAATTTGTCCGTGAGCGTGCCGCTGATGCCAGCGGCATCACTGCCGCTGATGAGATACTGCGCCGCATCCGGCGCGACGAAACTGAAGCCTTGCACGGTCAGGTCAAACTTCAAAACCTCCGCGCCCACGCCGGTGAATCCGCTCAAGGCGATGGGAATGGGCTTCGTCTGACCGAGCACATTGATTTCCGATTGAATGTTGATTTCCTGCGCCGGCGCGACCGTGAACGCGATGGCGGCAAGGCCAATGATTATAAAGTTTAAAATTATTTTTTTCATCCGAGCATCCGTTTCGCTTTGAGGTTGAAGTTGATGATAAATGTTTTTTGCGTTTCCTTTGCACCGTCGGGAAACGGTGCGACGAAATTCACGTTGTCCAGCGTCCGCTGCACGCTCGCGTCCACCTTAGCGTCGCCAGACGGGTCGAGGATGCGCGAGGAAATCACCGTGCCGTCGCTGCCGATGGTCACGCTGACGCGCGTGTTGGCCTCGTCGTTGGCTGCGTCATCCGGCGTGCGCCAGACGCGCTCGTAAACGCTTTTGACCACCGAAGCATAATTCGCATACGACACACTGCTGGTGCCGGGCATCTCCACCGTGGTGGCCGACGACGCGTTTTTCTCAATGGCGTGCGCGGCGGCGGCAATGGCTTTGGCACGTTGCCTTGCTTCTTTGGCAGCTTCGCGTGCATCCGCTTCGGAAGTGTCCGGGCTTACTTTGGGCACTCTGCGCACCACCGGCGTCAGGCTGATTTCGATTTTCTTGGGCGCGGGTTTCGACGGTTTTTCTACCGGCTCCAGCGCATCGGGTGAAAGCTTGCTCGGCTCGGGCTTGAAATATTCTTCCACCTTTTGCACCAACGTCGGCGCGGGTGGCGTGGGCACCGGTGGTGGAGGGGTCGGCGGAGTCGGCGGCGTGACCACCGGTTTCGGCTGTGGTGGTTGCGGCGGCGTGGGCGGCGGCACCGGAGCGTTTTTTACGCCGCTGTTGAACGCTGCGTCGATGAGATTTGCCGGAATCACGTCGAGCAGTTGCGTGTCATCCGGCTTGCTGTGGCTCGTGAAAAAAGCCGAGCCAAACAACAGCACGAGCACCAGCAGCAGGTGTAGTCCCGCCGTGGCAATGAGACATTTTTTTTGCAGCCGGTTCATTTGGGCGTCGGGTCCGTGCGCAGCGAGTAGCGCGTGATGCCAAATTTCTGGCAGCCGTCAATAATCTGCGCCACGAGGTCATATTTGCAGTCCTTATCAGCACGGATGTAAACCACAAGATTCGGATTGGACCGCGATTCGCTGGCCAGTTGTGAAATAATTTGCGGCAGTTGCAGCCGGCGCTTGTCGAGCGCGTAATAGCCCGTGTTGGAAATTTCGACGGTGCGGATGTCGGATTTGTTAAGTTGTTTTTCGCGCGTGCCACCATGCGGCAGTTTCAAATTGATGCTCTGCTCCAGCAGCGGCGTGGTGATGACGAAGATGATGAGCAGCACGAACGCGAGGTCCAGCAACGGCGTGATGTTGATGTCACTCAACGTCACCAGATGACTGCGTTGTGAGAAGCGGCGCATGTAAAATTATTCGTCCTTCAGAAATTCCGTTTCAATCTTGGAGACAAACTCCTGCGCAAAGTTGTCCAGCTCGACCGTGAACGCGCGCAAATTGTGGACGAGCCAGTTGTAACCGAACATCGAGGGAATCGCCACGAGCAGACCAGCGACCGTCGTGACCAGCGCGGCGGAAACGCCGGGCGCCATCGCCGCCATCGTGGCCGAGCCTTGCTGCGCGATGCCGGCGAACGTGCTCATCACGCCCCAAACCGTGCCCAGCAAGCCCATGAACGGCGCACCGCTAACAGCGATGGCGAGCAGGATGAGGCCAGATTCCAGTTTCAACGATTCCTTGGCGACGACATTTTCGATGGAGCGCTTGATGTGTTCCATATTTTTCAGGCTGATGTTTTGCTTGGCGCGTTCGCCGCTTGGCCCGCGCAGCCGCGCGTCGAGCTGCGAGCAGCCAGCTTGATAAACCGCGTAAAGCGGACAGCCCTCGACCTCCAGCTTGCGGTCGAACATTTCCAGCACGGCCTTCTGCGCCGTGAATTCCTCGCCGAAGAGTGAATTTAATTTCCGCGCGCGCCGCATCTGGATGACTTTGGACATCATCACAAACCAGGCAGCGATGGAAAAAACGAACAGCAGCGCGATGATGGCTTTCGCCTCCACCGTCGCCCTGTCCCAGATGTAAAGGAGCTCCGTCTGATTGGACGCCGCCCCGATGAGTGCATAGGATAACCCGCTCATAAAAATCAAATCTTGGTGGTGAGGAACCGGTTTGGCCAAGGGCGGAACTCCGAGCTTTTTGTCCGCCGCCGCAAATTATCGGCGTCCGCGCGGCAAATTGCAAAAACATTTTCGCCGTTAATTCCGACAATCGCGCTTTGCCTCACCGCCAAAATCGCTTACAAAATCGGCGTGCCGCAACCTCGTCGCCTCGCCCTGCTGCTCGCGCTCGCAACCGCCGCGCTTTATCTGCCGGTGGCGTGGTTCAATTTTGTCGTATATGACGACAGCCTATACGTCACCGAAAATCCCATTGTGCAGGCCGGCGTGACGTGGACCGGGCTGAAATACGCCTTCACCACGATGGCCATCGCCAACTGGCATCCGCTCACGCTCGTATCGCACATGATTGACTGCGGCGTGTTCGGCTTGAACCCCGCCGGCCCGCACCTCGAAAACGCCTTGATTCACGCGGCGAACGCCGCACTGCTGCTGGCGCTGCTATTCCGGCTTACCAGAAAAATCTGGCCCGCCGCGTTCATCGCCGCACTATTTGCATGGCATCCGATGCACGTTGAATCCGTGGCGTGGATTTCCGAACGGAAAGACGTGCTGAGCACTTTTTTCGCGCTGCTGGCGCTGATCAACTACGCGAAATTTGCCCAAGAAAATTGCCGAAAAAGTTTTTGGCTTGCGTTGGTTTGTTTTGCGCTCGGCTTGATGGCCAAGCCGATGCTCGTCACGCTACCGTGCATTTTGTTGCTGCTGGATTTCTGGCCATTGCAACGAATTTCAAATTTTCTCGCTGTCGGTGCGTTGATTTGGGAGAAGCTGCCATTTTTTGCCGTCTCTGCCGCCGCGAGCATCATCACTTTTCTTGCTCAGTCGCAGGTTGTCAGCAAAGCCGTCGCCTCAACCGCGCTGGTGCCGCTGCATTACCGGCTCAAAAGCGCGCCGGTCGCCTACGCCGAATATGTCTACAAAACTTTCTGGCCGGCGAAACTCGCGATTTTTTATCCGCTGCCGGAGCACATTCCGGCCGCACAGGTTGCCGCTGCCGTGGCCGCGCTGGCCTGTTTGACGATCGTCGCGCTGGCCTTGCATCGCTCGCGACCTTACTGGCTGACGGGCTGGTTCTGGTTCGCCGGAATGCTCGTGCCCGTCATCGGCCTCGTGCAAGTTGGCGGCGCGCAAATCGCCGACCGCTACAGCTATTTGTCATCCGTCGGCATTTTTGTCATCGTCACTTTCGGCGCGCTGGATTTGGCCGCGCGCTGGAAAATTTCCAATAAACTTTTAGGCGCGCTGGCCGTTGCCATTTTGCTTGGCTGTTTGATCACTGCGGAAAAACAAATCTGGCATTGGCAAGACAGCGTCACCCTGTTTGAACACGCGCTCGCCGTGACCACTGACAACGATGTCACCCGCGACAATCTTGGCGTTGGCTTGGAACAGCAAGGCCGACTGGCCGAAGCCGTCGAGCAATACCGCGCCGCCGCACGCTTGGAGCCAGACCGTTATCAGGGCCACCATAATCTTGCCAGCGCGCTCGATCGGTTAAACCGCCACGCTGAGGCGCTCGCGGAACATCGCGCCGCTGTGCAAATCGCGCCGGACGTTGAGTTTCTCCACCATTGCCTCGGCCTGTCGCTACTCGCCGCCGGTCAGACCAACGCCGCGCTGGCGGAATTCGCCGCTGCATCAAAATTAAATTCTCGTTATCCGTGGTCGCACGTGGAGACGGCAAAAGTCTTTCTCGCCGAAGGCCGTGATGCCGAGGCGGTTGAGGAATTGCGCGCCGGCGTGCGAATTACCCCGGACGACGTGGACATTTTGAATTTCACCGCGCTGGTTCTAGCTGCGGACGAAAATGCCGCCGCGCGCGACGGGCGCAGCGCATTTGCGCTGGCCGCCAAGGCGAACCTGCTGACCAACGGCCGCCGCCCCGATGTGCTCGACGCGCTGGGCATGGCGTGCGCAGAGTTGGGAAAATTTGACGAGGCAAAGATGGCCGCACAGCAGGCGTTGGATGTCGCTGCCGCGCTGAAAATGAACGAAACCGAACAAATTAAAACACGGCTGGAACTTTACAAAAATCACCAACCGTGGCGGCAATCATTTTTAGCGACCAATCCGGCGACGATGAATTGATAAACCACTTAATACACGAAAACCCTAATTCAGGTGCCTTTCGTGTATTTCGCCGTTAAAATATTTTAGCAGTGTTTTCCACACGCCGGACTTATTCAGCGCCGCCACCGTTTCAAATTTTTCGCCCAGCCAAGGCAACGTGAAGATTTTATTTGGCGGGAAAAATTCGCCAAGCAAACGGACATTGGATTTTGTCGCCGAATCCGACTTGGCTGGCGACATTAAAACAATTTTTGCCAGCGCGCGGTAATTTTTTGGCAGCGCTTCCAGCGTCAGCAAGAGGTGATTCACCGCGCCAAGCCGGTTTTGGGCGACGATAATCGGCGCGGCGCGTAATGCCATTATCAAATCGCGTGAATCAAAATCTGTTCCGATGGGACTCAATAATCCACCCGCGCCCTCGACCAGTGTCACGTCAAAATTCTTTTGCTTCGCGCGGATCTGCGCCAGCACTTGCGCTAGCGAGACGGACTTTTTCTCCAGCTTGGCCGCCAGCGACGGAGCGATGGCGGCGCGAAAATGCCACGGGGTGATTTCGTCCAACGTCAGCGCGCCGCCGAGCGCGGCGTGGATTATTTCCGCATCATCACGGCCGCCGGAGCAGACGGGCTTGAATGCGGCGACACGGATTTTTTGTGCGCGCAAATGCGCTGCCAGCAGCGCGGTCAGGACAGTTTTGCCTGCGCCGGTGTCGGTGCCGGTGATAAAAATGATTCGCTTCAAGCGCGGATATAAAAGCCGATTCAAGCATTTTGCGCCACATAAACAATTTGCCTTTGGCTGGCGGATAATTTATTCTGCGCGGCTCGTTTAACTACTTTTTACCGTGAACGTATCGATTGAAAATTTGGCCCCGTGCAAGAAGCTCGTGCGGGTGGAACTGGACGCAACCGCCGTGGACGCCGCGTTTGATGCGGTCACTAAGGATTACCAGAAGCAGGCCGCGCTGCCGGGTTTCCGCCCGGGCAAGGCGCCGCTGCCGATGGTCGCCAAGAAATACGAGGCTGAAATCAAAGACGAGGCCAAGCGCAAGCTGATTGGCGACAATTACCGCAAGGCGATTGAAGACAAGAAGCTTCAAATCGTCGGCTATCCCGACATCGAAGAAGTGCAATTTGGCCGCGGCCAGGCGTTGCAGTTTACCGCCACGGTGGAAACCGCGCCGGAATTTCAACTGCCGGAATACAAGGGGTTATCCGCCACGCTCGAAACCAAGTCCGTGACGGACGCGGACGTGGACAAGGCGCTGGACTTGTTGCGCAGCCAGCACGCGAGCTTTAACACGGTCAGTCGCCCGCTGGCCAACGGCGACATCGCGGTGGTGAATTACACCGGCACCTGCGACGGCAAGGCCATCACGGAACTCGCGCCGACGGCGAAGGGCTTGACCGAGCAAAAGAATTTTTGGATTGAAACCGAAGGCAATTCGTTCATCCCCGGTTTTGCGGCGCAGCTCATTGGCGCGAAGGCTGGCGACAAACGCACTGTGAACGTGGATTTCCCTGCGGATTTCGTGACGCCGCAGTTGCAGGGCAAAAAAGGCGTCTATGAAGTCGAAGTCGTCGAGGTGAAGGAAAAAGTCTTGCCGGTAATTGACGACGAGCTGGCCAAAAAATTCGGCGCGGAAAATCTGGAAAAATTAAAAGCCGGCGTCCGCACGGATTTGGAAAATGAACTGAAATATTCCAAGTCGAAATCGGTGCGCGGCCAGGTCGTCAAGGCCTTGCTGGAAAAAGTGAATTTTGACCTGCCGGAAACGGCGGTTGCTAACGAAACGCGCAACGTGGTTTACGACCTCGTCCGCCAAAACACGCAGCGCGGCGTGAACCGCGACATCATTGAAAAGAGCAAGGACGAGATTTACGCAAACGCCGCCGCCAGCGCTAAAGACCGCGTGAAGCTGGCGTTCCTCGTCGGAAAAATCGCCGAGCAAGAGAAGCTACAGGCGTCGCAGGAGGACGTCATTAAGCGCGCCCAGCAGCTCGCTGTAATGTATCAGATGCCGTTCGACCAGTTCATCAAAGATTTGCAAAAGCGCAATGGCGTGAACGAGCTTTACGAGCAGGTGCTGCACGAAAAGGTGCTGGAACTGCTTGAAAAAAACGCCGTCATCACGGAGACCGCAGCAGTAAAATAACCTTTTGGTTACTTTGCAGCGGATTGCGGCGTCTGGTTTTTCCATGAAAAGAATCGCTGCCTGTTTGATTTTGGCCGCCGGCCTGCCGGGGGTGTTCGCACAAACGAACGCGCTGGCGACGCGCCCGCTGTCGCTGACGGATTGCTTTGCCGAGGCGCTGAAGCACAATCTTGACGTGCAGGTGCAGCGTTACGAGCCGCAGATTTCGCTCTACGATCTGCGCGCGGCCTACGGCGGCTACGACCCGACGTTCAACCTTTCCGGCCAGCACACGCACAACGACTTTGGCGGAATATTCATCACCAACGCCGCCCCGGTTTCCGAAAACAACACCTTTAAATCCGATCTCGGCGGCGCCCTGCCAACAGGAACGACTTACGACTTGTTCGGAAATGCAGCGGGAAATTACGGCACTGCCGGCGAAAATTCCGGCGGCCAAATTGGCGTGGACTTGACCCAGCCGTTGCTGAAAAATTTCTGGATCGACAACAACCGGCTGACCATTTCCGTGGCGAAAAACCGCCTGCAATACTCCGAACAGGGCTTGCGCGAGCAGATCATCACCACGGTGACGGCGGTGGAGACCGCCTATTACGAGCTGATTTACGCGCGCGAAAATGTGAAGGTGCAACAGGAGGCGCTTACGCTCGCGGAAACACAGTTGCACGACGACAATGTCCGCGTGCAGTTTGGAACGGTGGCACAGTCCGGCGGGACGCTGGAGCAGGACGAGGCGCAGGTGGCACAAAATCGCGCGAATTTGATTGCCGCCGAAAACACGCTGTCCGTGGATCAAAACACCCTGAAAAGCCTGCTCACGGACAATTACGCGCAGTGGCATGCCGTGGCCATCGAGCCGACCGAAACTTTGCAGGCCGCGCAGCAGCCATTTGATTTGCAGGACAGTTGGAGCAAAGGCATGACCAAGCGGCCCGACCTGTTGCAGGCGCGACTGGATGTCGAGCAGCAGGGCATCGTTTTGAAATTCGACAACAACCAGATTTACCCGCAACTCAACCTCGTGGGCAGCTTCGGGTATAACGGTGCAGGCGTGGTCATCGGCGATACGTTCAACCAATATGGCTCTGCCAACCGGCCTTTTTACAGCTACGGTGCGCAACTTTCCATACCATTGAGCAACGCCAAAGCCCGGAATAATTTGCAGGCCGACAAGGCGACGGACAGGCAGCTGTTGCTCAAGCTCAAGCAACTGGAGCAAAATATCATGGTAGAAATTGACAATGCCGTCAAAGCCGCCGAATCCGCTTGGGAAAGCGTGGACGCCACGCAAAAAGCGCGCCTCTACGCCGAGGCCGCGCTCAAGGCCGAGCAGGGCAAATATGCCGCCGGCAAAAGCACCACCTTCACTGTGCTGCAATTGCAGAACAACGTCACCTCCGCGCGCTCGCAGGAGATTCGCGCGCTCGCCAATTACGATGAGGCGCTCGCCAACCTCGCCCAGCAGGAAGGCAGCACGCTGGACCGTCGCCACCTCGACGTCCAGGCAAAATGAGCGCCATGGCGGGTGACGAAAAAAAATTCCGCATCGGTTCCGTGCCGTATCTCAACGCCGCGCCGCTGACGCGCGACCTTGAAAGTGAATTGATCTTTGCCACGCCGTCCAAGCTCGCGGAAATGCTGCGCCGCGATGAACTCGACGCCGCACTTGTCAGCATCACCGAGGTGCTGCTGAATGACCGCTACGATATTTTGGACGGCATCACCATCGCGTCGCTCGGCGAAGTTTACAGCGTGCTGTTGGCCCACAAAAAGCCGCTGGTGGAAATGCAGGAAGTTTTTTGCGACACCGCGTCGCTGACGAGCGTGAACCTGCTGAAAGTTTTGCTCGCGGAGAAAGGTTTGTTTCCGCATTTCAAGCCGCTGGAAAATTACGCCACCGCTCCGGAGAAGGATTTCGTGCTGCTCATCGGCGACCGCGCGATTGAATTCCAACGCACTCCGCATGCGCATGACATTTTCGACCTTGGCACCGCTTGGACAGAACTGACAAATCTGCCCTTTGTTTACGCGGTTTGGGCGTTGCGCCGCGACATTGAAAACAAGGCGCTGCGCCAAGAACTGCGCGCGGCGAAACATTTCGGCATAGAGACGCTGGAGCACATCATCGAGACGCGCGCGGAGTTTGACGCGGATTTCCGGCGCGATTATTTCGAGTGGCACATCCACTACCACCTCGGCGAAGACGAAAAGCGCGCCATCGCCAAATTCTGCGAACTGCTCCGCAAACACAACCTCGGCCCGGTGTTCGAGCCGAAGTTTGTAAATTAAAATTTCGTCAGCTTTTCCAGTTCTTTCACGCGCTGCTCGATAGCTTTGCGCGTGGTTTTGACGGTGGCGTTGAGGCCAAAACCTTCGCAGCAGAATGATGCCGTCACGCTGCCGTAAACCATCGCGCGGCGAATGTTTTTTTCAACTGACCCACGCGCATTTGCGAGATAGCCCATCAAGCCGCCGACAAAGGAATCGCCTGCACCAGTCGGATCTTCCACGGTATGCAACGGATACGCCGGACAAATGAAGTTGCCCGTCGGCCCGGACAGCACGGAGCCGTGCGAACCTTTTTTGATGATGACGTATTTCGGGCCGAACGCGTGGATTTTTTTCAGCGCGCGGAACAGATTGTCTTCCTTTGTGAGCAGCTCGGCTTCGCTGTCGTTGAGCACAAAGCCGTCCACGCGCTTGAGCAGTTTCAGCAAATCCGTCAACGCGATGTTTATCCACAAATCCATCGAGTCGGCGACGACGAACTTCGGCTTCTGCATCTGGTCGAGCACGGAAAGCTGGAGCGCCGGCGCGATGTTGCCGAGCAGCACGAACGGCGAAGCGCGATACGCGTCCGGGAGTTTGGGTTGGAACGTCTCGATAACGCCAAGTTCCGTCGCGAGTGTGCGACGGTTATTCATGTTGACCTCGTATTCGCCACTCCAGTGAAATGTTTTGCCGGGCAAAATCTGCAGGCCAGCGAGGTCGATGCCGTGCTTTTTATATAGCTGAATGTATTTCTTTGGAAAATCCTCGCCCACGCCGCCGACGAGTTTCACCGGCGAAAAGAAACTGGCCGCGACCGCCGCGTGGCTGGCCGAGCCGCCCAGCAGGCGCGGATTTTCTTTGGTGGGAGTCTTGATGGAATCGAGTGCGGTGGTTCCGACAATGAGAACGCTCATTTTATTTTGGAGTTGGAAGTTGGAAGCGGGGAAAATTGGTTCGCGGTTATTTCTTTTGGATTAGTTCGATTTCGTAGCCTTCGGGCGCGTCAACAAAGGCGAACGTGGTGCCGGTGGAACTGGTCGTAGGGCCGTCGGAAAACTTCAGGCCGTGTGCGGCGAGGTGCTTTTCAAATTCCGCGAGGTTTTCCACCTCGAACGCCAGATGCGTGAGGTCGGGCTGGCATTTCACCGGCTCGCTGTTCGGGAAAAAGCAAATCTCAATCAGTTCATCGCTGCCGTCGGCCTGCAGGAAGACCAGCTCGGAACCGCGCGGCGACTTATGGCGCTTGATTTCCGCAAGCCCGAGCACATCGCGGTAAAATTTCACCGTGCGTTCGAGATCATTCACGCGATACCGCGTGTGTAGGAGTTTGCCGACTTTCATGCGGAAAGTTTAAGCAATTTTAACGGCGAATGTCCAACGCGACAAAAAACGGCATTCCCGCACATGCAGAAACGCCGGTTGGCATAATGCCGTCAACCCTTCAGGATTGCCTCATAGCCGTTGGCTTCAAGTTCCAACGCGAGCTCCTTGCCGCCGGATTTCACGATGCGGCCGTCGGCCATGACGTGGACAAAATCGGGAATGATGTAGTTCAGCAAACGCTGGTAATGCGTGATGACCAGCTGCGCGGAATCGGGGCGCTTCAGCTTGTTCACGCCGCTGCTGACGACCTTGAGCGCGTCAATGTCCAGACCCGAATCCGTCTCGTCGAGAATGGCGAGCTTGGGTTCCAGCACGGCCATCTGGAAAATTTCTGCGCGCTTCTTTTCACCGCCGGAGAAACCTTCGTTCACGGAGCGCTTGAGCAAATCTTCGTTCAGGTCGAGCAGTTTGATCTTGTCCTTCACCAGATTGAGGAATTCAATCGCGTCGAGTTCCTGAAAACCATGGTGCTTGCGGATTTCGTTCAACGCAGCCTTGAGAAAATAGGTGCTGTTCACGCCGGGAATTTCCACCGGATATTGAAACGCAAGGAACACGCCTTCGCGAGCGCGCTCCTCCGGATCAAGCTCCAGCAAATCTTTGCCGAGATAATTCACCGTGCCCTCGGTCACTTCGTAACCGTCACGGCCGGCAAGAATCGCGGCGAGCGTGCTCTTGCCGCTGCCGTTGAGGCCCATCAACGCATGAACTTCGCCGGCGTTGATTGTCAGGCTAAAGCCCTTCAGGATTTTTTTATTCTCCACGCCCGCGTGGAGGTTTTTGATTTCAAGAATAGGTTGCTTGCTCATTTTCTAAATTTTATTTTGCCACAGATTTTTCACAGATTCAGACTCTGAAAAATATTTTATATCTGCGCGAATCTGTTTTTCAGCCAACGCTTCCTTCGAGACTCACGCCTAAAAGCTTTTGCGCTTCGACGGCGAATTCCATTGGCAGTTCCTTGAAGACCTCTTTGCAAAAACCGTTCACAATCATGTTCACGGCGTCCTGCGTTTCCAACCCGCGCGAGTTGCAATAAAAAATCTGGTCTTCGCCAATTTTCGACGTGGAAGCTTCGTGCTCGACACTTGCCGTGGTGTTTTTCACCTCGATATACGGAAACGTGTGCGCACCGCATTTCGCGCCAATCAGCATCGAATCGCACTGCGAAAAGTTACGCGCATTCTCGGCGCTCTTGCGGATTTCCACGAGACCACGATAACTGTTCTGGCCGCGCCCGGCGGAAATACCCTTGGAAACAATGGTGCTTTTTGTGTTCTTGCCGATGTGGATCATCTTCGTGCCAGTGTCGGCCTGTTGCATGTTGTTCACGACGGCGACGGAATAAAATTCCCCCTTCGAGCCATCGCCAAGAAGGATGCAGCTCGGATATTTCCAGGTAATCGCCGAGCCGGTCTCGACCTGCGTCCAAGTGATGCGTGAGTTTTTGCCTTTGCACAGACCGCGCTTGGTCACGAAATTGTAAATGCCGCCCACGCCGTTCTCATCGCCGGGATACCAGTTTTGCACCGTGCTATATTTTATTTCGGCGGTTTCGAGGGCCACGAGTTCCACCACAGCGGCGTGTAACTGGTTTTCATCGCGCATCGGCGCCGTGCAGCCTTCGAGATAGCTGACGCTCGCGCCATCGTCGGCGATGATCAGCGTGCGCTCGAACTGGCCGGACTTCGCCGCATTGATGCGGAAGTAGGTCGAAAGCTCCATCGGGCAGCGCACGCCCTTCGGGATGTAGCAAAACGAACCGTCCGTGAAGACGGCGGAATTCAGCGCGGCATAATAATTGTCTGTGTAAGGCACGACCGAGCCGAGATATTTTTTAACGAGGTCGGGATGGTTGTGCACCGCTTCGCTGAACGAGCAAAAAATAATTCCCTTTTTTGCCAAATCTTCACGATACGTCGTGCCGACCGAAACGGAATCAAAAATGGCGTCCACCGCCACGCCCGCCAGCCGGCCACGTTCGCGCAGCGGGATGCCAAGCTTCTCATACATCTCCAATAATTTTGGATCCACCTCGTCCAAGCTTTTTGGCGCATCGCCTTTCGGCTTGGGCTGGGAGAAATAGCTGATGTCCTGAAAGTCAATCTTTGGATATTTGACGAACTGCCAAGTCGGCTCCGGCATCTTCTGCCAGTATTGAAAGGCTTTGATGCGCCACTCGGTCAGCCACGTCGGCTCGTTTTTTTTGGCAGAGATGAAACGGATGGTTTCCTCGCTCAAACCGGGCGGCGTGGACTCGGATTCGACGTCGGTGACGAAGCCGTATTTGTATTCCTGTTTGACCAGGCTCTCAATGGTGTCAGTCGCAGTGCTCATCTTGAAAACTTATTTCTTTTTTGCGCAGTCGGCGCACAGTCCGTGGATGGTGACATCAAAACCGTCCGCCCGAAAACCACGCGGCACAGCCACGCACGGAATTTCGCGCGGCAAATCCACATCATAAATCGTCCCGCAGGCGCTGCAATGAAAATGGCCGTGCTCAATCATGTTCGGGCAAAAACGGGTCGCACCGCGCTCGACGTTGACCTGCCGCGCGAGGCCGGATTTCACCAGCGCATCGAGGCAATTATAAACCGTCGCGTGGGAAATTTCCGGCATCGCCTTCTTCGCGCGGATGAAAACCTCCTCCGCCGTCGGATGGTCGCGCTTGTGCAGAAGCACGTCGTAAACCTGCTGCCGCTGCGGCGTCAGGCGCAGCCCGGTGGCCCCCAACTGTTCGGTCAGGTGCTGCCCCTCGTCATGCGGATGGCTGCGCTGTTTCATGGCGCAGGAAATTTATCGCAGGCGCCCGACAAGTCAAGATTTAGAATAATTCTAAATTGATTTCACCACAACGGATGGCGCACGGACGGCGGTTATTTTTGAAAGACATGGACGCGCGCCGGCGGAAAATTGAGCCAGACGATTTTTGACGCGAGCAACCGGAAGTCATCACCACCCCGGCAACGGCCCTGCGTGATGTGGTAGCTATATTGCACCCAGCGACCACGCGGCTCAAGAATGCCGCGAATTTTCTGCGCGAGGGCATCGGCCTGGGCCTTGGGAAAATTCAACAGCGGCAAACTGGAAATTACCGCGCCAACGGATTCGATGGCCGGAATGTGTTCGCGGAGCAGTTCGTCCATCTGCCACGCGTCGCCGGTAATGATATGCGCGAGGGGAAACCGCTTGCGCAGGTGGCAGGCCAGCGCCGGATTGTGCTCGATAGCCACCAACCGGTCCTCGCGCAAACCGCGCTTGAGCAGCGCGTCGGTGACGGCGCCGGTGCCGGGACCGAGTTCGAGGACATAGCTATCCGAATCGCGCGGCAGCCAGCGCGCCATGGCCGAAGTGAGCATGGGCGAACTCGGCGCGACCGAGCCGGTGCGCTGCGGGTTGGCCAGCCACTCGCGCAGAAAGAGCGAAGAGTCGGACAATGCCGCGATGAATTTTTTTGCCATGCCTAATCCTGAATGTGACCTGAAGCTTAATCCATTTGTTCAACCTCGCGCCATAGAAAATTTCAACTCACGGCGCACTCCCGGAAATTTTCCGGAACTCCGCCAGGTCGCTGACGCGGCGGACAGACCAGTCATGCCAGTCTTTTTCGTGCACCAAACCGGCGAGATTTGTGACGGCTGCGGGCCATTTCACAGCCAGCAGGCGCAGGGTTTTTGCCGCTTCGTCTGTCTGCCGCCATTGCAATTGCGCCTCGGCGAGGCACAATAGATTTTCCGGATATTCCGGCGCGAGCGCGGCGGCGCGCTCCAACCATTCGCGCGCCTTGTGCTTGCTGCCGACGCTCAACGGCCAGATTGGGGCTTGGAAATAAAGTTCGCCTAGGTTCCGCGCCGGGCCGGCGAAATCAAACCGCACATCCAGCTCCGTCGCCGCCGTGAATTCGCGCTCAACCTCATGCACCAGCTTGTAGGCGGCAAGCGACGGCGCTTCGGCCTGCGCGAGTTCGCCGAGGTTCATCGCGAGATAGTAGTGGGCGGCGGCGGCTTTGGGTTCGCGCCCGAGCCAGGTCTGGCAAATGCCGATACCGCGCCGCGAAATTTCCGCACGCTGCATTTCGTTTGTCGCGACTTCGGCCAAGTCAAAACTGGCGCGAGCGAATACCAAGGCGGCGGCGGCAAAATTGGTCTGCGCCAAGAAATTGGTCTCCGCGCGGTGAAATGCCACCTCGGCCCGCAAATAAAAGCGGTGGTCGGCTTCCGCCGCACCCGCCACGCCGCCAACCAAAAACAAAGCCAGCCAGAACGCAACGCACAGTCTGGATGGTTTCGGCGGCATGATACAGTGAATTAGCGGTTGCCATCGTGGCCGAGTAAATTACAATGGGCAAGTGAGATTAAACTGGAAAACTTTGCTGCTGGCACTGGCGGCGACGATTACGTCGCTGGCCGGAACCGGCTGCAGTGGCATCAATGCCAGCCAGAGCGTTTCACCGATAGATTTTTTCCTGCCGGGGGCGGGGCACCTGCTGAAGGCTGACCCAGCCACCACCAATGCGCCGGGCTTGCTGCCGGAAAATTCCATCATCATTGCCAACGCCCGCTAATTCTTTTTATGCGTTTCCCCTTCGCACTGTCGGCGAAAATCGCCGGTCACATCATCAAGCACAAGCTCAAGCGCACGCCGAAATTCGCAATGGTGCTCCAGCTTGAGCCGCTGCACACCTGCAACCTCACCTGCACCGGCTGCGGTCGCATCCGCGAGTATTCGACGAATCTCAAGGACATGGTGCCGTTGGAAAAATGCCTCGCGGTCGCGATGGAATGCGATGCGCCGATGGTGTCCATCTGCGGCGGCGAACCGCTGATTTATCCGAAGATCGAGGAGCTCGTCAACGGTCTGCTCGAACAGAAACGCGTGCTCTACATCTGCACGAACGGCGTTTTCATGCGCAAAAAAATGCGCGATTACTTGGCCGCGATTTACACGACGGAAACCGAGCCGACGCTGAAAAAGCTGCTCGCGGAAAATTTGATTTCCGACAAGGAAGCCGAAGTGATTCGCAACGCGAACGACGCGGCGAAAAAGAAATGCGTCATCCGCCCGACGCAGTGGATGTATTGGAACGTCCACGTGGACGGTTTGGAATTCACGCACGATTTGATTGTCGAGCGCGAAGGCGTTTTCAAAGAATGCGTCGAGGCCATCAAGATGGCGAAAATCTGCGGCTATCAAACCGCGACGAACACGACGGTCTATAAAGAAACCGACGTGCAAGAGCTGGAAGATATGTTCAAGTTCCTCTCGTCGCTCGAAGTGGACGGCCACACGATTTCGCCC
Organism: uncultured Verrucomicrobia subdivision 3 bacterium; assembly: GCA_903889895.1. Classification (GTDB taxonomy): domain Bacteria; phylum Verrucomicrobiota; class Verrucomicrobiia; order Limisphaerales; family UBA11358; genus UBA11358. The sequence continues at coordinate 22,152 of CAISYZ010000066.1, forward strand.
GGCTACGAATACGACGCGGCGAAGAAAGACATGGTTTCGCGCCTCGGCAAGCAGCCGGAGGACTTTTTCCTCACGCGCAAAATGACGCGGCAGAAGTTCGCCAAGATTCAGGAGTGGGGCGAAAAATTCACCATTTTCGGCACGCCGGTTTATCAGGAATTTCTCGCCGGCAAGCGCGAACTCACCTGCACGGCGTGGGCGATTCCGACTTACAACATCAAGGGCTGGAAAGCGCCGTGTTATCTGATGACCGACGGCCATTACGACGGCTATCAGGAAATGTTGTCGAAAGTAAACTGGGAAAAATACGGCGTCGTGGACGGCGTCGCCCGCGACCCGCGCTGCGAAAACTGCATGGTGCATTGCGGCTACGACCCCAGCGGCGCGCTCGGCACGAATTACCAACGCGGCGACAACTGGAAAAATTTTAGCTACAACTTTGGCGCGAAGCCCAAACCGTATCCGGCCTCGCCTGAACTGGCCAAGACGGCGTTCAACGGCGTGACCATCGGTCAGGGTCATCTTTCGCAAGCCAAGGCGGCACTGAATTCGCCCCGCGCTGCGATGAACGGCGCGCAAGCCGCCTTCTCCCGCAAGGAAGAAACCCACGAGGCCCACGTCGGCACGCATTGCGGCACCAGCGATACTTCGGAGCGCGATGAATTGCTGGCGAAGATTGACGCCGGCAAAAAGGCCGAATAACTTCCCGGCCCCGCACCGGATGAGCCGCACGCTTTACCTTTCGCCGCCGAGCTTTGACGGTTTTGATGGCGGCGCAGGCGCGCGGTATCAGGCGCGGCGCGAAGTCACCAGTTTTTGGTATCCCACGTGGCTCGCGCAGCCCGCCGCGCTCACGCCGAACTCACGGCTGCTCGACTGCCCGCCGCACGACATCAACCTCGCGCAATGCCTTGCCATCGCGAAGGATTTTCAGCACGTCATCATCAACACCTCCACGCCGTCGTTGAAAAACGACTGCCGGGTCGCCGAGGCCATCAAGGCGCAACGGCCGGACACGAAAATTGGTTTTGTCGGTGCGCACACGATGGTTTTGCCGGCGGAAACGCTGAAGGCCTCGCCGGCGATTGATTGGGTGGGGCGCAAGGAGTTTGATTTCACCTGCAAAGAAGTTGCCGAAGATCGCGAGCTTTCGACCATCGCCGGGCTGTCGTTCAAGAACCGCGACGGCAAAATTGTCCACAACCCCGAGCGCGAAATGATTTCGGACATGGATACGCTGCCGTGGGTGGCGGATGTTTACAAACGCGACCTCGACATCGAAAAATATTTCATCGGCTACCTCCAGCATCCGTATATTTCGATGTATACCGGTCGCGGCTGTCCGGCGCAGTGTTCGTTCTGCCTCTGGCCGCAAACCATCGGCGGTCACAAATATCGCGTGCGCTCGCCGCAGAATGTCGCGGACGAAATGGCCTACATGAAGAAGATTTTCCCGCAGGTGCGCGAATTTTTCTTCGACGATGACACCTTCACCGCCAATCTCCCGCGCGCGCGCGAAATCGCGCGCAAACTCGGCCCGCTCGGGGTTGATTGGTCCTGCAACAGCCGCGCGAACCTCGATTACGACACGATCAAATCTTTTAAGGACAACGGCCTCCGCCTCTTTCTCGTCGGCTACGAAAGCGGGAACGACGACATCCTCGCGCGCATCAAAAAAGGCGTGACGATGGACGAGATGCGGCGTTTCACCAAGTCCTGCCACCAAGCGGGCGTGGTGATTCACGGCACGTTCATTCTCGGGCTGCCGGTGGAGACCAGGGAGACGATTGAGCGAACCATCAACTTCGCGAAAGAGCTCGACGTCTTTTCGCTGCAAGTTTCGCTCGCGGCGCCTTATCCGGGCACGGAACTGTTTGAGCAGGCCAAACTCAACGGCTGGTTCGTCAAAAAAGACAAGGGCGACATCCTCCATGCCGACGGCCTGCAACAAAGCACGCTGGCATATCCGGAAGCGACCAAGGAAGAGATCTTCGAAGCCGTGGACCGCTTTTACCGCGCTTATTATCTCCGGCCCAAGCCCATTCTGCGCATCATCAAGACGATGCTCGAAGACAAGGACGTGCTCGTGCGCCGCTGCCGCGAGGGCTACGAATTCTTCAAGAGCCTCAACCAGCGCAAGCACGACCTCGCGGCGGCCCGGGCTGCGGCTTAAAATTCCTTTTGGCCGCGCCGGAATTGATTTAGCTTCTTCCCGTGCCAAACGATACGCCGCGCCTTCTCATCGTGGACGACGATCCCGGCCAGCGCAGCCTGCTCGATTCCTTCCTGCGCAGCCAGGGCTTTGCCACCGTCGTCGCCGATTCCGGCGAACGCGCCCTCGAACTCCTCCCCACGCAAAAGTTTTCCCTGATGATCTCCGATGTGCGCATGCCCGGGCTGTCCGGACTGGAAACCCTCCAGCGCGCGCGCAAAAATTTCCCGTCCCTCCCCGTTTTGCTCGTCACGGCCTACACCGACATCCGCGAAGCCGTGGCCGCCATGCGCGATGGCGCGGTGAACTATCTCGCCAAGCCCATTGACCTCGACGAACTCCTCGCCAACGTCCGCAACGCCACCGGCGGCGCGGCGGCACCAAAACCGTTCGCTTCCGAAAAACCTTTGCCGCCGCACGTCATCGCCCGGAGTCCGCTCACCATTGAACTTTTTCAACAAGTCGCACTCATCGCGCCCTCGGAAGCGCGCGTGTTTATCACCGGCGACAGCGGCACGGGCAAGGAAGTCGTCGCCGATGTGATTCACGCGTGGAGCGCGCGGGCCAACGGGCCGCTTATCAAAGTGAATTGCGCCGCGATTCCCGAAACCCTCCTCGAAAGCGAATTGTTCGGGCACGAAAAAGGCGCGTTCACCGGCGCGAGCGCCACGCGCCTCGGCCGGTTTGAAGAAGCCGACGGCGGCAGCATCTTTCTCGACGAGATCGCCGAGATGACCTCCGCGTTGCAGGCCAAACTCCTGCGCGTGACCCAGGACGGCAAATTTCAGCGCATCGGCTCCAACCGCGAGATCCGCACCAGCGCGCGCCTCATCGCCGCCAGCAATCGCGACCTCGAAGCCGAGGTGAAAGCCGGGCGCTTCCGCGAAGATTTGTTCTACCGGCTCAATGTGGTGGAGCTGAACCTCCCGCCGCTGCGCGAGCGCCGCGAGGATATCCTGCCGCTCACTGAACTCTTCATCGCGCAGCTCGCGCGGAGCCGCGCGCGGCTGGCGGAGGCCACCGCCGACTGCCTGAAAAATTATCCGTGGCCCGGCAACATCCGCGAGCTGCGCAACGTCATCGAACGCGCCGTGCTGCTCGCACAGAGCGAATTGATCCTGCCCGAGCATCTGCCGGCGAAATTGCGCGAGGCGGCCAAGCACGCGGCCCCGGCGCTGACCCTGGATACGCAGACGATGGATGAAATCGAGCGGCACGCCATCATTGCGGCGTTGAAGCAGCACAAATCCAACCGCACGGAGACGGCCAAGGCGCTGGGCATCAGCCGGCGCGCGTTGCTCTACAAATTGCAGCGCCTGCGCCAGCAGGGCTTTCCATTTGAATGAATTATTTTGGCGAGAGGGTTAAAAAAGTCTTGGACAAAACATTGATGAAAAAGACAATCAACCAAACGAAAAAGGATAGGCTGCATGGCACGGCGTCTATACTCCGTTTGGCTGCATGAGAAAGCATCGCTCATTTCGACTCACTTTGCCGCTGTTTCCTCAAAAAGTTATGGCTGTCCTTTATGCTTTTGTTTTTCGCGAGGTTTATTGGCGATTTGTGCATTACTTGAACGTAATTTATCTTCGGCGAGTTTTGATTCTCATTATTGTAGCTTTGACGGTTGCTGTTATATCACTGATTACTTTTTTGATCTGCCCGACATATTCATCCACAGCGCACATTTTAATTCGTAACGACCGGTGATTGACGAGCTCTGCTGATGCCTTTATGAGGCTAGGCTGCAAAGTTTCTTAAACGAATTAGCTTCAACTTTTCAGCAGCGCGTCCAAATCCAGTTGCCGCGTGAACATCGCGAGTTCGCCGGTGGGCGTGCGGGGCCATTCGCCGGCGGGACGGTCGCGGTAGAGCTCCACGCCATTGCCATCGGGGTCGCGCAGATAAATCGCCTCGCTCACACCGTGATCCGCCGCGCCGTCGAGTTCCCCACCCGCCGCCAGCACCCGGCGGACGGCGTCGGCCAGCGTGGCGCGGTCGGGATATAAAATCGCGACGTGATAGAGTCCGGTGCTGCGCGGCGGCGGCGGTGAACCGCCCGCGCTTTCCCAAGTGTTCAGGCCGAGATGATGATGGTAGCCGCCAGCCGAGATGAATGCGGCGGAGGTGCCGAATTTTTGCTGAAGTTCAAAGCCGAGCACGCCGCAATAAAATTTCAGCGCGCGTTCGAGGTCGGCGACCTTCAAATGGACGTGGCCGATGGTGACGCGGGGATCAATGGGTCGGGCAGCTTCATTTTTCACGCCGGTAAGATAGCCGCTGCGGGCGCGTCCCGCGAATGAATCATTTATCCGCCCACTGCCAGCGGTCAGCCGGTTCCAGCACGGTGCGCGGTCCGGGGCCGTTGAGCCAGGCCAGCGCGGCGGCATCGCCCCGCAGATACGCGTCCCAGAAGGCCGTGGAGAGCGCGAGCATGACGCGGTGGTGATTGGGGTTGCGCGGCTCTTTGTCGCCGGGCAGCGCGCGGTCGGTGAAGGCGGAATGTTCGGCGTTCTCGAGCACCACTTCGTATTTCGGTCCCCCGTGAAGCGCGGGATAAACGGCGAGGCGGGATTTGAGGTCGGCATGGCCGATGGGGGCCAGATCCTTGGTGCCGGTCATGAGCAGCCAGGGAATTTTGACCGTGGCGAAGGCTTTATCCGCGCTACCGATTTGCGGCGAGCTGGGACTGAAAGCAATGGCCGCATGAATGCGCGGGTCGGTCCATTTCGTGCCTTCGAGGGGAAACATTTCGCCGCTCACGGCTTCGGTCGTCACCGCGCCGAACGAATGGCCGGACATACCGACGCGCGACAAATCCAGAAGACCGGCGAGCGCGGAATTGGTGTCGGCGTTCCACGCGGCGAGTTCGTTCAGCACGGCGGGAATGTCTTCGACGCGGTGCAGGAAGTTTTCAAGCGAGGCGGCTTTTTGCATCGCGTGAAATCGCTGCGCGGGCGGTTGGTCTTTCCAGATGGCGTCGTCGCTGCCGGGATGTTGCACAAACACCGCCGCATAGCCGCGCGCGGCCCAGTGTTCGCCGAGAAAGGCGCTGCCGTGGCGTTCACCGCCCAGGCCGTGGCTGAAAAGCAACACCGGCGCAGGCGCGGAATTCGTCGGGAGATAAATCAGGACCGGCAGGTCGCGGTGGTGGTTCACATCGTGCACCACGAGGTCAGGCTGGCGCGGTTGAAATCCCGGCGGCACCGCGAGGGGATTATATTCCGCCGCGCCGGCCAAATTGATAGCGAGCAAAAGACCGGGCAAAATAATTTTCCACATGAGCGCGCAAAGTTTTTCCATGGCCCACCAGACGGCGGGGCGGTGGGGAATGTTACCAATTGCGCGATTGTGCCGGACCGCCCCGGTAAGTTATGCTGTCCCTTTATGAGCAAACCTGCCTGTCCGATGTGTGAGATGACCGAAGTGCTGGAATTTCCCGAGAAATGGGAATGCGTCACCTGCGGCCACGAATGGGAACGCGCGCCCGAACCCGAAGCGCCCGCCGGCCCGCGCGTGGTGAAAGACGCGCACGGCAACGTCCTCGCCGACGGGGATTGCGTGATCCTCATCAAGGATTTGAAGCTCGGCGGCTCGTCCGTGCTCAAGGGCGGCAGCAAATCCAAGCCCATCCGCCTCGTGGACGGTGACCATGAAATTTCCTGCAAGGTGGATAACATCGCCGTCGGCCTGAAGGCGTGTTTCGTGAAGAAAGCGTAACGGCGGCCGCGCGACAATCATTTACATTCCCCGCCCACCGGCCCATGATGACGTGTCGGCGGAGAAACATTCATTCCGCCGGCGAGTCAATTCGGTCAACAAAAAAACATCATGGGCGATAAATCCCCGAAAGCGAACCAGAAGAAATCCGGCCAGAAAAACACCAAGACCAGCGCGGTGGCCGCGAAAAAGAAATCCGCCGTGGTAGCCAAGCAGGCCGCCGGCAAAAAGAAATAACCGGCCAGCCGGTCATCTCTCTTGAATTAAAAAGCAAGAGAGATGAATCCCCCTTTCATGAAATTGCAACAAGGCCAGATGTGGCGCTGCGGCGAAGACTACATCCGCATCGTCCAGCTTGAGCGGCTCGAAGTCGGCTACAAGCTTATTAAAAATCTCAAGACCGGCGCCGGCAAACACGTCGTCACCAGCAAAAAAGATTTCTGCCGGCTGCTGAAAACCTGCACGCCGCATCCGCCGACCGACTGACGCCGTCAGCGCGCACCAAACCGCCGGCGAAAGCCGCCAAACTTCGGGGTCGTGCTGGGAAAATGGCGCTCGTTCCCACCTTCGCGATTGCCACTAGCCGGCTCGGATTGCGGACGTCCGCCCTGCGGCGCCCGCGCCGGGGCATTTTGCTGGCGGCGTTGCTCCTGCCGCGGCGGACGCTGACCGCGCGGTTGCTGCCGCGGTGGACGGAAGCCTTCTTCAGCGGGATTATAAGCTGGTATGGCGGCGGCGTAATTAAACCCTTCAGCCTTTTTCCGCACGATGCCGCGACCGATGAAGCGCTCTAGCGCGCGCAACTCGCCGTGATCTTCGTTCGTCACAAAACTAATGGCGTCGCCAATGGCATTCGCGCGGCCGGTGCGGCCGATGCGGTGAATATAGTCTTCGACGTGCATCGGGAAATCATAATTTACGACGTGCGAAATGCCGTCCACATCAATGCCGCGCGCCGCGATATCGGTGGCCACCAACACGCGCACCGCGCCATCCTTGAAATCTTTCAACGCCCGGAGCCGCTGGTTTTGGGAGCGATTGGAGTGCAACGTCGCGCAGCGCACGCCCTTCTGCTCCAACTGCCGCGCGAGCCGGTCGGCGGCGTGCTTCATGCGTGAGAAGACGAGCACCATGTCCATCTGCGGGTCTTGCAGCAAATGGAGCAGCAGCGCCGTCTTCAAATGCCTGGGCACTTCATACACGAGTTGCGTGACGGTCTCGGCGGGATTCGCACGGCGACCAATCTGCACAATTTTCGGCGCGCGCTGAAACTCATGCGTAAGCGATTCAATTTCCTTCGACAGCGTCGCGGAGAACATCAGCGTCTGCCGCTGTTTGGGCAACGCCTGCACGATGCGGCGGATGGATGGCAGGAAACCCATGTCAAGCATCCGGTCCGCTTCGTCGAGCACGAGAAATTTCAACTGCGAAAAATCGGCCGCACGCTGGCCCATCAAATCCAGCAACCGCCCCGGACACGCGATGATGATGTCCGTGCCGTTGCGCAATGCGCGGAGCTGCGGCTGTTCGCCGACGCCGCCAAACACTGTGGCCACCGTCAGCGAAAGATGTTTTGCGTAAGCCATGACTTTCTCCTCAATCTGCACGACGAGTTCGCGCGTGGGCGCGATGACGAGAACTTTGGTGCCCCGGCGCGGATTTGGCGGCAACGCCGCGAGCTGCGTGAGAATGGGCAGCGTGAACGCCGCCGTTTTGCCGGTGCCGGTCTGCGCGATGCCGATGAGGTCGTGACCTGCGACGATAGGCGGGATGGCGGCGGTTTGAATGGGCGTCGGCTCGGTGTAACCGGCTTCCGTGACCGCCCGCAAAATTTTGGCGTCTAGGCCAAGATTGCTGAATGACATAAAGAAACAGCATAGCAGGTGCGAAGGCGATAGCACGCACTAAGAAACAGCCTCAAACATACTGCTGGCACCCAAATATGAAAAGCTCACCCGTTGGCAAGAAGCACAAACAAGATTTTAAGATCCTAGAATGGCTATCGGTCAGAACAGGCTTACCTAAACCCACAATACTACAGGCGCTTTTATTGGTTATTTTGAATTGTTAGTAACTTGTGAACAAAAGTTAATATGTTGTCCTCGAATGTTTCATCGCAATACCCTAAAAATTCCAAGTCGGTGCGAAACGGATTCAGAAGCAGAATGGATGCTGGATTTGAAAGGCGAAAGCAACCGGAATTAAATTCACATCCAACTGAAATTAAGCGTGTTATGAACAGCAATTTGCAGGCAATCCTTTTAGCGACCGCAAACAATTGATGTTTTCGCTTGAATAATAATCCGGCAGGCGATTGACTGAAGCACAGACGAATAATAAAGCCAGCCGGTGGCGGGAGTGAATAAGACGATAAAAACCGGGTAAATTTGGAATATCATGCAGATTTCGGCAGAAAAAATTTGGCACTCGGCGCAGGAGCATTTACGCGCCAAGTTGAGTCAGGACACTTTCAGCATGTGGTTCGCTCCATTGCGTGCAAACGCGATGGACGGCAGCCATATCACGCTGGATGTGCCCAATGAATTTTGCGAGGTGTGGCTCAAAGACAATTACCTCAGCTTGATTCAGGATGCCGTGGCCGCTGCCGCCGGCAGCAAATTGCAGGTGAGGTTTAAGGCAACGACAGTTTCACATTCAGCGACGGCTATCGCGCCAACTAAACCCACGAGCGCGCCGGCAACCGCCAAGCCAGCGGCGGCAGATCGCATCCCGACCAACGGGGATTTGCATTTCAATCCGAAGAACACCTTTGAGTCATTCGTGGTTGGCGGAAATAATAATTTTGCCTATGCAGTCGCCAAAGCGGTGGCCGAGGCTCCCGGCAAAGCTTACAACCCGTTGTTCCTTTATGGTGGCGTTGGGCTGGGCAAAACGCATCTGCTGCAAGCCATCGGTCAGCATGTCGCCGGCAACCGGAAGACCGCGCGGGTCGCCTATGTTTCATCCGAAAAATTCACCAACGAATACATTGACGCGATTCAAAACAACAAGCTGGTGACGTTCCGAAAAAAATACCGGAACACTGAGGTGCTGCTAATTGATGACGTGCAGTTTTTCGCCGGGAAAGAGCGGATTCAGGAGGAATTTTTCCACACCTTCAACGCCTTGAAGGAATCCGGGAAACAAATTGTGCTGACTTGCGACCGGCCAGCCAGCGAAATTCAAGGACTGGAACAGCGTTTGATTTCGCGCTTTGAGTGGGGGCAAACTGCGGACGTGCAGGCACCGGATGTGGAAACGCGCCTTGCCATTCTCCAGAAAAAAGCGCAGTCGATGAACGTAGTGCTGCCGGAGGAAGTGATGAATTTTATCGCCACGCGCATCCGCACCAACATCCGCCGGCTCGAAGGCGCCTTGGTGCGTGTCTCCGCGCTGGCTGCGCTTACTGGCAAAAAGCTGACCGTGGATGTGGTGGAAAATCTGCTTCGTGAAATGTTGCACGAAGAAGGCCGGCAAACCATCAGCATCGAGGTGATTCAGAAAAAAGTTGCCGAACATTACGACATCCGGCTCGCGGACATGACCAGCAAGCGCCGTCCCGAAAACATCGCCTTCCCGCGCCAGATTGCCATGTATCTCTCGCGCCAAATGACCGAAAGTTCGTTGAACACCATCGGCGAAGCCTTTGGTGGTCGTGATCATGGCACGGTATTGCATGCCTGCCGCCTGGTTAAAGACCGCATGGAGGTGGACTCCAATGTTCGCCAAGTCGTGCATTATCTGGAAAAACAATTGACCCGCTAAACGGGTTTTTGTTCTTAATTTTTAGTTTTTAGTTAATTTAAGGCGGAACTAAAAATTCAAAATAAAACTTCAATGCCCGTCATCGAAGTCAAAAACCTCACCAAGGCTTTCCGAACTTACAAGAAACAGCCAGGGTTCTCTGGTGCCTTCAAAGGGCTGTTTCATAGGCAATACGAGCAAACCATTGCCGTCAATGATGTCAGCTTCCAAATTGAACCCGGTGAACTCGTTGGCTTCCTCGGCCCAAACGGTGCCGGCAAGACGACGACCTTGAAAATGCTGGCTGGTCTGCTTTACCCAACCAGCGGCGCAGCGAAGGTTCTCGGTCACACGCCTTGGGAACGGCATGACGATTATCGTCGGCAATTCGCACTGGTGCTCGGCCAGAAAAACCAACTCTGGTGGGATTTGCCCGCGCGCGAGTCGCTGGAGCTGAACGCCAAAATTTACGGCATCCCAAAAGATTGCTTTGAAAAAACCGTTGGCGACATGACGGAACTACTTGGTGTGAAAGATAAATTAAACATCAGCGTCCGCGAACTTTCGCTTGGCGAGCGAATGAAGATGGAACTTATCGCGTCATTGCTCCATCAGCCAAAGGTCTTGTTTCTCGATGAGCCGACTATCGGCCTCGACGTGACGTCGCAAAAAACCGTGCGCGACTTCATCCGTCGGCACAACGCAGAACAGAAAACAACAATCCTACTCACGAGTCATTACATGGCGGACATTCAAGAATTGTGTGATCGCGTCATCATCATTGACCAAGGGAAAATCTTCTTTGATGGCAAACTGAGCGAGATTGTGGATCGGTTCGCCGACTTCAAACTGGTGACGATTCAATGTAACAGCACAGACACACATGTGGCAGAACAGTTATCCGGTTACGGCGAAGTGGTCGAAAAAGAATCCACCTCGATTAAACTTAGGGTGAAACGCGACCGAGTCATCCCGGCCTGCAAGGCGTTACTCGATGAACTGACGGTCACGGACATCGATATTCAAGAAGTGCCGATAGAGGATGTCATCCGGCAGATTTTTTCACGGTAATAATTATTTAAGGCAATAAAAAACCCAGAGATGATATCTCTGGGTTTTTAATTAAAAGACTGGCGGCTACCTACTCTCGCGGAAGCTATACAACCACTACCATCGGCCATGCAGCGTTTGACGGTCGTGTTCGGAATGGGAACGAGTCGGACCACTGCGGTATTGCCACCAAATTGATGCGCACGTTTTTTACGTGCAAAATTATTTTATAAAGATCATCCGAAGCTTTTCGGTGATTCTCTGAAAACTACACACAGGAGTCTATTGGCGTTTACAATTCGCGAGTTGAAATTGTCTTTCCAAATAAATGGAAAAGCAATCAAGCCGCACGACCGATTAGTGCTGGTCAGCTGAACGCCTCGCGGCGCTTACACTCCCAGCCTATTAAACGGGTGGTCTGCCCGTGGTCTTTAGGGACTTGCGTCCGGGAAACATTATCTTGGGATGAGCTTGGCACTTAGATGCTTTCAGCGCTTATCTCTTCCGCACATGGCTACGCAGCGATGCCCCTGACGGAACAACTGCCACACCAGA
>CAISYZ010000067.1 GCA_903889895.1 uncultured Verrucomicrobia subdivision 3 bacterium
CTTGCCGATCAGTTCTTTTTCCGAAAGCTGATGCGTGTCGCGCGCGGAGAACGCAAATTCATCCGACTTCGGCGTGACGATGCGCGCGCCGCCGTGCGTCCGGCGCAATTCGCCCGCCGCTTCCAAGACCGACAAATCGCGCCGCACGGTCGAAACCGAGGCTTCGACGTGCTGGGAAAGTTCTTCCAGCGACGCGAATTCCACGCGCTGAAGGTAGGCTTCAATGCGGTGCTTGCGTTCGTCGGCGGTCATGGGTTTAAGTTCAACAAATTGTTTTCAACCACGGATGGACACTATTGGGCGGGTGATTTACAAAACAAGTAAATCACCATATTATGAACGCCGAAGAAGTAGTGAAATCGAAAACTCATGCCATCAGCTATATCCGGTTCTCGTCCTCAAAGCAAGGCGAGCAAGCGGGCGGGGATTCGCACCGCCGCCAATTGGAGCGGACGCAGGAATTCTGCAAGAAAAACAAACTGATCCTCAACGAAACGCGCTACGAAGATTTGGGCGTCTCCGGGTGGACGGGGAAAAACATTAAACGCGGGCAGATGGGCGAACTGATCGCGGCGCTCAAGGCGGGAAAAATCGAAACCCAAAAAACGGTGCTCATCCTGGAGAATTTGGATCGCTTTTCGCGTTTGCCCCCTCGCGTCGCCTACAACACGCTCGCCGAAATCATCGAGTTGGGGCTGGATGTAATTACGTTGGAGGATGGGAAAATCCACACCAAAAAAACGGTTGACGATTTTGCCAATTTAATTTGCTCATTTGCCGTGATGCAGCGTGCGCATGAGGAATCAACGCGCAAGAGTGATTTTACGCGGCAGAATTGGGCGCAAAAGCGCAAGCTGGCCATCGCGGGCAAGGAGGTGTTGACGAAAAATTGTCCGTCGTGGCTCAAGCTGAAAGAGGACAAAACCGGGTTTGAACCGATCCCGGAACGGGTCAAGCTCGTAAAGCGGATAATCAAACTGGTGAAAGACGGCAAAGGCAAACGTGAGATTGCCCGGATGCTGGACGCCGAAAAAGTGCCGACATGGTCATGGGCGAAATGCTGGCGGGACAACTACATTTTAGAACTTGTGAAATCGCGCGCACTGCTGGGCGAACTACAACTGGAACAACGGAAAGAGCAGCCGGGCGAGATCATCAAAAACTATTATCCCGCCGTGATTGATGAGGCGACATGGGTGGCGATCCAGCCGAAGAAAATCAAAGTTTTCAATGCCGGGCCGCAATCGGACGCCAACAACCTGTTTACCGGACTGCTGTATGACGGATACCACCCGGATTTCCACATGAAGTTTTTCCTGACCAACAAGGAAAAGAATTACGTCTATCTGTCCAGCGACTACGCGACGGTTGATCCGCTTTATTTGGAACGGCAGAAAGCAATCGAAAGAGGCGAGAAGCCCGGACCGCGTCCGCTGTCAGGCAGCAGCATCCACTACCAGGAATTTGAAGAACACTTTTTGAAACACCTTTCAGGAATTGATTTGCGCGATGCGATCCCGGCCAAACCGGCGGCGGAATCATCGTGGTTGGCATTGCTGGAAGCTGATAAGAAGGAAAACGACACGGCGCTGGCGAATTTGATCAAGGCGTTGGAAGGCGGCAAGGAGTCGGCGATGGTGATGGAGCAGGTAACTATGCGGGAAGCCAAGGCGCGGCGGCTGGCGAAGGCATTGGAAACGGAAACGCAAAAGGAAAAGCGCGAACGCTTCACGGCGGACAGTTTTGAAGAGGAGCAACAAATCTTGGACGAGTTGATGGGTGCGAAAACGCGGGAAGCGCGGCTGGCGCTGCGCGCCCTACTCCATCGGCTCATCGAACGGATAGACATTTACCCAGCCGGTCTGCTAAACGTGCCGGAAGATTTGAAACAATACGTCTGGCCGGATCGCAACGGTATGATGTGTTACAGCATCAAACTTGTAGGCAGTTACAAAATTTGGATTTGGTGGGATGGCTGCGAGGTGTGGGACGAAGGCGACGCCGAAATTCCAACGGCGGCGGAATCAATGGCAGAATTAGAACGGCGCCGGGCTAACCGCTGACGGTCAATCCCAAAACGTGCGCTGCGCCGGATGCGGCGACAAATTCCAAAACGCGACGCGGAGCTGGCGCACCGATTTTGTCTGGCCGCTGACGCACTCGCGGAACTTCGCGGCGAACATCGCGCAAACGATTTCGTCGCGCTCCTGCGCCACGCGGAACCGATGCTCGGCGCGGGCTTCGCTAAAATCGGC